>DAOUGF010000611.1:0-22574 GCA_034429295.1 Chloroflexaceae bacterium | reverse complement strand
CGCGCTGCGTGCGTATGCAGGCGGGCTCTGCCCCCTGCACCCCCGCCAGAGGTTGCTCGCCTACGCGGCAGGCGGCACTTGGGCAGTGCGTGCCTCTGCAGGCGGGCTCCGCCCCCTGCACCCCCGCCAGAGGTTGCTCGCCTACGCGGTGGGCGGCACTTGGGCAGTGCGTGCGTCTGCAGGCGGGCTCCGCCCCCTGCACCCCCGCCAGAGGTTGCTCACCTACGCGGTGGGCGGCACCTGCGCGCTGCGTGCGCATGCAGGCGGGCTCCGCCCCCTGCACCCCCGCCGGAGTGGGCCTTGCCCCCTCCGGACCACCCCCAAGCCGGAGGGCCGTACCGTGCCGCCGGTCGGCAGCGTCCCATCTCATCGTCGGGCAGAGCCATCTACCTCGGCCGGCAGCAGATCCACGGTCGGGGTGGTGTGCAAGCATCGGTTGTGCCGTCGCCAAACGCCCCCGCTTCCTGCTTGCCCTGCGGCGAAGTGGCGGTGGCACGCCGGAACGGGCAGGGCGCAACCAGCGAGCGAGGGCCACCGCGCTTGGCCAGGGCTCAAGCCCGTCGATGAGACGGGTCGCCCGCAGGCCGTGGGCACTGGCCTCCGGCTTGGGGTCCAGGGGCGAGGCCCCTGGCGCGGGGGGTGTCGGGGGTGCGCGTACGCCCCCCCGACAAAGCAGGGGTGCGGGGCGGCAGCACCCCGCTACGCCCAAGAGCACGAGGGCTCCCTCGCCGGGGGTGCGGGGGCGACAGCGCCCGCTACGCCCGGGGGCACAGGGCGACAGCGCCCCGCAGCGCCATCGGCGCTACCTCCGCAGCCGCGGGTCCAAGGCGTCGCGCAGGCCGTCGCCGAGCAGATTGAAGCCGAGGACGGTGAGCATGATCGCGAGGCCGGGGAAGAAGACCAGGTGAGGCGCGGTGAAAACCTGGTTGCGCTCGGCGCTAAGCATCGAGCCCCACTCGGGGGTGGGTGGCTGGGCGCCGAGGCCGAGGAAGGAGAGGGCGGCCACCTCGATGATCGCGGTGCCGATGCCGAGGGTCGCCTGCACGATCAGCGGCGAGATGCTGTTGGGCAGGATATGGCCGAAGAGAATGCCGCCCGGTCTCACGCCGATGGTGCGGGCGGCCAGCACATACTCCTCCTCGCGGGCCGAGAGCACGCTGGAGCGAATCACGCGGGCGTAGGCGGGGATCGAGACGATCGCGATGCCGAGCATGGCGTTCATCAGCCCCGGCCCGAGCACGCTCACGATCGCGATCGCGAGCAGCAGGAAGGGGAACGCGAGCACCACGTCGAGCACGCGCATAATGATGTTATCCACCCAGCCGCCCACATATCCGGCCACCGCGCCGAGGATCACGCCGAGCACGAGCGAGATCGAGACCGTGACAAAGCCGATCAGCAGGGAGAGCCTGGCCCCGAAGATCACGCGACTGAAGAGATCGCGGAAGTTGCCGTCCACGCCCATCAGGTGCTGAGGCTGGTCGGTCGGGCAGCCGAGGAGATGGATGCAGGGCCCCGAGCGCTTCACAATGCCCTCCTCCTTGCCGAGCAGCACCTGCTCGGGGTCGAAGGGCGCAATCAGCGGCGCGAAGATCGCGGTGAAGGCGAGCACGCCGATCAGAACCATGCCGATGATCGCCGAGCGCTGATGGAGGAACTGGTGCCATGCGCGTCGCCAAGGGCCCTCAGAGCGGGGGACGCGGGCGGGGATCGCTAGAGGCTCGGCAGTAGTAGTCATAATCGTCAGGGATCGGCGCCGTGCGCCGCACGTCAGTAGCGAATGCGCGGATCAAGTAGGCCGTAGGAGAGATCGACCAGCAGGTTCACCAGCACGTAGCTGAAGGCGATCGCCAGAGTGAAGCCCTGGATGATCGGGTAGTCGCGGGTGGTGATCGCATCGAAGAGGATGCGGCCGACCCCCGCGAGGTTAAAGATCGTCTCGGTGAGCACGGCGCCACTGAAGATCGTGCCGAGCTGCAGGCCGACGATCGTCACCACCGGGAGCAGGGCGTTGCGGAAGGCGTGGCGCAGCGTCACCGCGTAGTCGGCGAGGCCCTTGGCCCGCGCCGTCCGCACATAGTCGCGCCCAAGCACCTCCAGCATCGCCGAGCGGGTCATGCGGGCGATGATCGCCATCGGGATGGTGCCAAGGGCAACGGCCGGCAGGATCAGGTGCCGCAGCGCATCGCCGAAGACCTCCCACTGGAAGGTGATCAGGCTATTGAACAGGTAGATGTTCGCCAGGAATTGGGCGAAGCGACCGAGCGTAGAAGTGAGATCGAGCCACTCCCATCCCCAGACCTGGTAGAAGGGCACGGAGGTGACGCCCGACGAGAGCCGGCCGGAGGGCGGCAGCGCGAAGGGCGTATCTCTGAGCAGCAGGGCGAAGACGTAGGCCAGCATCAGGCCGAGCCAGAAGACCGGCATCGAGACGCCGATATTCGAGCCGACCATGGTGGCCACATCCACGGCGGAGTTACGGCGCAGGGCGGCGATCATCCCGATCGGGATGCCGACGACGCTGGCCAAGAACAGCGCGGATAAGCCGAGCTCCACCGTCAGCGGGAGCCGCTCGGCGATCAGCTGCGTGATCGGGCGGTTGAGCCTGATCGAGGTGCCGAGGTCGCCCCTGAGCACATCGCGGAGGTAGATGCCGAACTGCACGGGGATGGGCTTATCCAGGCCTTTGTCGGCGTTGAACTTGGCGCAGATCGCCTCGGTGGCCTTCTCGCCGAGCTGAGCCGTGCAGGGGTCGCCCGGAATGAGCCGGACGAGAAAAAAGGTTACTGCCAGCACCCCGAAGAGCACCGGCAGAGCGATGAACACACGTTGGAGTGCGTAACGAAGCATAGCGATTGTAGATCGTCGATTGCAGATTGCAGATTGCGGACGGGCCTGCGCGGCCAATCTGCAATCTGCAATCTGCGATCTGCAATCCTACTGGGCCGCGTTCATGAAGCCGCCGAAGAGGGCCGAGAAGTAGGTGTAGCTGCCGTCGCGGCCCACGTGGAGCGGGTGGGCGGCATCCCACTGGACGGCCCAGGACAGCACCACGTCGTTGGCGTCGAGCTCGGAGCCGTCGTGGAAGGTGACACCGGAGCGGAGCGTGCAGGTCCACTCGGTGAGGTCGTCGTTGGGCGTGCAGTCCTCAGCGAGGCCAGGCTGCACCGCGGTGCCGCCGATCTCGTAGGAGAGCAGCGCCTCGGTGACCTGCTCGCAAACGCGGAGGGCCTCGCCGTCGGACTCATCGGCGCAATAGAGGCCGGCGGGCTCACCGTTCTGCATCCAGACGAAGGTGTCGCGATCGCCCGGAGTCATCACGGCGAAGTACTCGTTGCTGAGGGGGCTGGCGTGAGCGCCCTCGACATCGGCCTTGAAGGCCACGCCGGAGCCGCCGTGAGCGACCGGCACCATGGGCACGTACTGCTTGATCAGATTGTTGGCCGTCTCGTAGTGGGGTGCCCGCTCCTCATCGGTGGCCTGCGAGGCGCCCTGCCGCAGGGCCTCCACCAGGTCGGGGAACTTCTCGCCGAACTGGGCGGAAGCGCCGCCGCCGAAGTGGTAATCGAGGAAGTTGGTCACGTCGGGGTAGTCAGCGCCCCAGCCGAGCAGGTGCAGGCCCTTGAGCTGGCCCTGGTCGGAGAGGTCGATGAAGGCGCCCGACTCGATCACGTTGATCGTGATGCGAATGTTCAGGTTCTCCAGCAGCTGGGCCTGGATATCCTCGGCCACGCGGCCGGGCTCAGGCAGGTAGCCGCGGACCACATCGCGGTACTCGAGGGTGGTCTCGAAGCCGTCGGGGTAGCCGGCCTCGGCCAGAAGCGCGCGAGCGGCCTCGGGGTCGAACTCGTACCACTCCTCGCCGTTGCAGCCATTGGGGATGGAGCAGGGCACGAAGTGGCTCGCCACCTCGGAGCCGGGCGGGTAGAAGTTATCAACGATGCGCTGGCGGTCGAGGCCCATAGCGATCGCCTGGCGCACCCGCACGTCGTCGAAGGGCGGGTAGGTATTGTTCATACCCACGTAGAACGTGTTGAGGGCCTCGCGCTCGATCAGCTGCAGCGAGGGGTCGTTCGCGATCACCTCGAAGGCGTCGGGGGCGGGGTTGTCAATGCCGTCCACGGTGCCGGACTGCAGCTCCAGCAGGCGCTGGGCGGCCTCGGCGCTCCAGCGGAAGATCAGCGTCTCGGTGGCGGCGGGCTCGCCCCAGTAGTTCTCGTTGCGCTTGAGCGTGATGTTATCGCCGCGGGTCCAGCTCTCCACCATGTAGGGGCCAGTGCCGATCGGCTTCTCGAGCAACTCGCCGGTGCCGCCAGTGGACTCGAGGTACTCGCTGGGCAGGATGGCGAAGGGGGTGAAGGCCGCCTTGGAGCGGAAGGCCGGGTCGGGCTGGCAGAGGCTGAAGCGAACGGTCAGAGGATCTACGGCGGCGATCTCGCGGAGCTGGCCAGTGTAGCCCTCGGCGTCGCAGGAGGTGACGGCGACCGCCATCAGGTCACCCTCGGTGTAGACGGCCTGGCTCTCGCCACTGGCAGCGGGCTCCTCGGTGGCCTCCTCAGTGGTCGCCTCAGTGGGCGCCTCGGTGGCCGCCTCAGTGGCCGCAGGGGCCTCGGTGGGCGCAGGGGCGGCCTCGGTGGCCGCGGGCGCCGTGGTGGGTGCAGGGGCCGCGGGCGTGGAGCCGCAGGCGGCCAGCACGGGAATCAGCAGGGCCAGGAGCAGCACTCCTGCGCTAGCGCGTGGCGCCAGAGAAATCTGTGTACGCATCTGAAGGTACCTCATCATCTGAACGGGCCGACAGAGAGACACTAGTAACTGTAACCTGGAGCTATCACCCCCTTAAATCGGGCGGCATGGCAGAATAAAGCCCCAGCTGGGGCAGGTAGATGCGAGCGCAGTAGCAATGGTCGTGCCATCGCAGAGGAGTTGCCGGTTGTAAAATCCTGAGCCTTGGTCGAGGTATGGATGCGCGCCGCAGCGCAAAATGCCAAGTGCTCAGAAGCGGCGCGATTATAGCAGTAGCCGACTCGAACGTCAATTCGAGCCGCTTGTGTTAAAAAATCCTTTACATCTTTAACATGGGCAGCGGAGCGTATCCTGAGGCGGCACAATGCCCCGCCCGCCGGCTGAGAGGGCTATGCTATGATGGCATCACGCCTTATAGAGGAGAGACTATGCTCACCGCGCAGGAGATCATGGCGATCATCCCGCACCGCTACCCGTTCCTGCTGATCGATAGAGTGCTGGAGCTGGAGCCTGGCGTGCGGGCCGTAGCCGAGAAGCTCGTCTCCGCCAACGAGCCACAGTTCACAGGCCATTTCCCAGGCAACCCGATCATGCCGGGCGTGTTGATGGTGGAGGCGCTGGCGCAAACGGGCGCTGTGGCCGCACTGAGCCTGCCCGAGCACCGAGGCAAGCTGGCGGTGTTCGCCGGCATTGATGATTGCCGCTTCAAGCGCCTAGTGCGCCCCGGCGATGTGCTACGGCTCGAGGTGAGCTTGGAGCGCTTCCGCCGCGGCATCGGCAAGGGCAGCGCCCGCGCCACCGTCGAAGGCCAACTCGCGGTGGAGGCCGGGCTGCTCTTCGCGATCACGGACCCCTGATTCTCACTAAGGACCCCTGCTATGCGACTCTCGACCTTGCTCGGCCGGACGCTGCGCGAGGCGCCGGCCGAGGCCGACCAGATCGGGTATCAGCTTGCGCTGCGGGCAGGTCTCGCCCGCGCCTTGGCGCCGGGAAGCTTCGCCATGCTGCCGCTCGGTATGGCCGCGGCCCGGCGCATCGAGGCGATCATGCACGAGGAGCTCGCGCGGATCGGCGCCCAGGAGCTGCGCACGCCGGTGGTGCAGCAGGCCGCCCTCTGGGAGCAGAGCGGCCGCTACACCCAATATGGCCCGCTGATGCTCAGGCTCGCCGATCGCTCCGCGCGCCCCCTGGTTGTCGCTCCGACCCACGAGGAGGCCATCGCCGAGCTGGCCCGCCGCGAGATCGGCTCCTACCGCCAGTTGCCGGCGATCGTCTACCAGATCCATACCAAATACCGCGATGAGATCCGCACCAAGGGCGGCCTGATGCGCATGCGCGAGTTCACCATGCTCGACGCCTACTCGCTCGACGCCGACGACGCCGGTCTCGACGCGACCTACGAGCTGCTGGCCGAGGCCTTCGAGCGGATCTTCGCCCGCTGCGGGGTGCGCTTCGTGGCCGTGGAGGCGAGCGCCGGTGAGATGGGCGGGCGCGAGCCCCGCGAGTATATGGCGCTCTCGCCCTCCGGCGAGGATACGCTGGCGATCTGCGCAAACTGCGGCTACGCGGCGAATGTTGAAGTTGCGGTGAGGGCTTTGGATCGCGAAATTCGCGAAGAGGGGCGAAAAACGCTAACGCGAACAGACGAAGGCGTGAAAGCGGAGGACGCGAAAGAAAGCGCGAATGACGCGAAAGAAAGCGCGAATGACGCGAACGCGTCTACAGCAGGTCCGCCGCCAATGGAGGAGGTGGCCACGCCCGGCGCGGCCACGATCGCAGAGCTGGCGGCCTTCCTGGGGATCGCCGAGCACGAGACGGCGAAGGCGGTCTTCTTCGACACGCCCGAGCGCGGCCTGGTCTTCGCCGTGATCCGCGGCGACTTGGAGGTGAGCGAGGCCAAGCTCGCCGCCGCGGCGCGGGTGAGCGAGCTACGGCCCGCCAGCGCCGAGCAGATCGCCGCAGCCGGCGCCGTGGCCGGCTACGCCTCGCCGGTCGGGCTCAGCGGTGTCTTCGTTGTGGCCGACCCTTCGGTGCTCGCGGCCGGCCCGCTGGTGGCAGGCGCCAACCGCGAGGGCTACCACCTGCGCAACGTTGTCGCCGGGCGCGATTGGGAGCCGGCCCTCGTCGCCGATATCGCCGCGGTGCAGGCGGGCGACCCCTGCGCCCGCTGCGGGGCGCCCCTCGCCCTGGAGAAGGGCGTCGAGATCGGCCACATCTTCAAGCTCGGCACCCGCTTCACCGAGGCGCTCGGCGCGACGTTCCTCGACGAGCGGGGCGTGGCCCGACCGATCGTGATGGGCTCCTACGGCATCGGCGTGGAGCGCCTGCTGCAGATCATCATCGAGCAGCATCACGACGAGCGGGGCATCACCTGGCCCGCCAGCGTGGCCCCCGCCGATGTACATATCATCGCCCTCGGCAAGGGCGAAGGGCCACGGGCCGAGGCGGCCGCGATCTACGAGGAATTGCTGGCCGCCGGCCTGCGGCCGCTGCTCGACGACCGCGACGAGACGGCGGGCGTGAAGTTCAACGACGCCGACCTGATCGGCCTGCCGGTGCGGCTCGTGGTGGGCGAGAAGCTGCTCGCCGCGGGCGAGGTGGAGCTGAAGCCGCGGCGCGGCGAAATCACCCGTGCGGCACGCTCAGTTATTGTCGAGGCGGTGCGGGCGCTCCTGTCGTGACGCGAGACCAAGTGCAAGACTGAGGCTCACACTCGTCCTTATTAACAGGGGAGGGCGTCCCTTCTTTCAGTATACATAAGGAGGGAGCGATGCAGGTCGATAGCCAGGAGTGGCGCGCACTGATCAACGAGGCCGCCTACGGACTGATCCGCGAGCAGGCGCCGAACGAACTCCCGCTCTACGTCACGACACGCGACCGCTACTTCGCCGACCCGGAAGGCTTCACCCGGCCCGCGCCCGTAAGCGATGAGCCGCTGGGCGCGGGTGAGATCGAGGCGCTGCAGAGCTTCTCGCAGACGGTCTTCCCCCTGCTTGCTCCAGCCCTCGGCGCTATGCTGACGGCGCTCGGAGCCGCGCTCCAGGAGGGGGTGACGGAGAAGCTCGTCGCCATGGTCCGCAAGCTCTTCGCGAAGCCGGAGCCGATCCTCACCCAGGAGCAGCTGGAGAAGGTAGCCGCCGAGGTGCGGGCGGCGCTCCGGGCCGAGCGCGACAGGCTCGGCCTCGACAAGGAGCGCTCGCGGGATGTGGAGAACGCGATCATCGCGCGGCTGGCGTTGGCGAAGAAGGGGTGAGGAGGTAGGGCTATGTCGCCCAACACAGCCTCCACAGAGCCGCGGCTCGACCCGCTGGCCTTCCCTGCCGAGACCGATATGCGCTTCCTGCTGCTGATCTTCGCGGCTGCCGGGACGACGATCGGGCTCGCGGACTTTGCGTTGTACACTTATGTCCAGTACCTGCCCATCGACCATAGCTACGACGAGCTGATCAGCATCTACGGCGCGCTACTGGCCCTCGCCCTCCTCTTTCTGATCGCCTACCGGCGCGCAGCGCGGGCGGCGGACAGACTGATCGCCCGGCGGGCGTTGAAGGAGTTCCCGCCCGCGACGGGCGACCCTCTTGAGCTGCAGTCGCTACGGGCCATGGCCACCTACGTCGCGCAGATCGTCGCCGGCCTGCCGGCTGTGGCGGCGCAACAGCCACGATTCTACTGGAACAATGTAGGCCCCGACAGCCGCTCACCCAGCGGGATGGCCTTCGGCTTTCGCCGCCGGCAGGCCGTCTGCCTGAACAGCGGCCTGCACGATGAGTTCGTCGCGGCGCCGACGGGCGGGCGCCTCAACGCGGTGCTGCTGCACGAGCTCGGCCACCTCGCGAACCGCGATGTGAGCCGGACGACCTTCTCGATCGAGCTTGGCCGGACGTTCACCCAGGCTGCGCTCCTGCTCGTAGCGCTAACCGTGGGCTATCTGGGCTTTCATGTCCTGCGCCGCCTCATCGGTGGAACACTCGCCGACGAGCACACACGGGCATTCGGCCTCATTTTCCAGTTTGTGACCAGCACAGCCGCCGTGATCGCGCTGATCGAGATTGTGCGGGCGAGCGTGCTGCGGGCCCGCGAGTACTACGCCGACGAGCGAGCACGCCAGTGGCTCGGGGACGAGGCGCCGCTGCGGGCTTTGCTCGCTCGCCGTGAGCCGGAGAGCGCCCGGCACCCTATGCCCTCAGGGATGGCCCTGGGGATCATGCAGCGGGCGAGGCGAGGCCAGGCCATCGGCGGGAATCCCTTCCGGAGATATCTGGCGCCGCTCCACCCGTCGCACCGTCAGCGCGTGGCGACTCTGGCGCACCCCCAGGGGCTGTTCGGCGTGGAGCTCTGGGCCGCCTTTCTCGCCGGGGTGATTAGTGGTGTGGCGCTGAATGCCAATAATATTCTGCTCAGCCAGGTGTTCGGCTTGGCGGTGCTCAGCAACAACCTGCTCTCGGCGCTGCTCAATCAGCCCATGGGGGCCGTAGCTCGATCGATCATCTTTCTGGTCTCCACGCTGCTCTCGCTGCTGACCGTACTCGTGCTGCTCGGTCTGTTCGCCTTCCTCTTCGCGGGTCCGCTGGCCGGCAGCGTGGGCCTGAGCGTGCAGCGGGCAGCTTTTGCCGACAACTTAGCGCGGGGGCGACCGGCGCTGCTCCCGCTCAGGCGCCTCGCGCTTTGCGCTCTCCTGCTGGGAACGGGGATCGTGCTCGGCGGCACGCTGACGCCGTCCTCAGGGGCACTGACCCTGCGACCCAAGGATCTTCCGCTCGTCCCGCTCTTCGTGGCCGGATGGGCGGGCGTGAGCCAGCTCTGGCTGCTGCCGCTGCGCTGGGTTGCCGGGCGAGCTTACCGCTCCCATGCCGGGATGCGGCCACCGTTGCTGCGCCGCCGCTGGCTCACTGGCCTGTCGGCGCTGGCGATCACGCCGCTCCTGCTCGCCACGATGTTCGCGCAGGGCGGGGTGACGTCACTCGGCGTCGTGGCGCTGCCACCCGAGGGCGTGGCGTTCCTGATCGGCGCCTGGATCTTCTCGTTAGCCTTCTCGCTCGCCGTCTGGGGCCTGGGCGCCCTGCTGATGGGGCTGGCCGGATGGTTCGGGCCGCCCAGCTGCCCCAGCTGCGGCCGGCGGGCGAGCAAGGCCACGGCGCTCCACTGCACCCACTGCGGGCAGCCGCTCAGGGCCTGGGCGCTCACTCCGCCACCGCTGAGCCTCCCGGCGCCGCCCCCACCACCCCAGACCTTCAGTGAGACACCGCCGCCGCTGTAATGACTGCAAGCTTGCCGGCGTGTAGCAACCGCTCGCGTACATTAGGAGCAGCAGATGACACTGTACCACGCACGATCCTACGTTCCTCCGCGAGTACAGCGTGCGCAGGCGCTGGCGCAGCAGTTCAGCTTCACAAAATCCTCGCTGCCCGAGGTCGGGCGGCTGCTCGCGACGCTGGCGGCCGCCATTCCCCAAGGCCGGATCGGCGAGATCGGGACCGGCTGCGGCGTCGGCACTGCCTGGATGGCGAGTGCCCTTGGCCCGCAGGCGTCGATCGTGACAGTTGATATCAACGGCGACTACATCAACGCGGTGCGTCAGATCTTCGCCGACGATCCGCGCATTCAGGCGCTCCACGGCGACTGGCGCGAGATCGCCGCCCACGCCCCTTTTCAGCTCCTCTTTGCTGATGGGGGCCATGTGAAATCTGAGCATCCGGAAGCCATGATCGACTTGCTGGCGCCCGGCGGCATGCTCGTCCTCGATGATCTCACCCCCGAGGAACACTGGCCTGAAGAGTGGCAGGGCTGGGAGGACCCGACCCGCACGTTCTGGCTCAACTCTGCGCGGGTGGTGGCGACGGAGATTCGCGTGACGGAGTGCCACGCGGTTATTCTCGCCACCCGGGCACAGGAGTAGGCGGCCGCCCGGCTGCAGTTGCACAGCCATCGCTGACGCGCCTGAGGCTCCTCTGCGCCCGCGGAGGCTCTGTGGTGAATTTTCGCCCTACGCCACGGCCCCCGGCGTGGCAGGGAGGGCGTCGGGCAACTCCTCCTCCACCTTGCGGATGCGCGGCGAGAGCCAGCCCGCCACAGTGGCGAGCATCACCAGGGCGCCCGTGACGATGAAGAGCAGCCCGATGCCGCGCCCTGAGCCCACACCGATCAGTTGGCCGACGCTGCCGGCGAGCGGGCCACCCACGGCCATCAGCGGCTCGAAGATGCTGTCGGCGAGCGGGCCGGCGAGGCCCAGACCAACCACTAGCGCCAGCGTGACGAGCATCCGGTTGAGGGCGAAGATGCGCCCTTGCATCTCCAACGGCACCTTGGTGCGCCAGATCAGCGAGCTGCAGACCGAGGCCACTGGCACACCGCAGAAGGCCAGGAACATCGTGCCGCTCACCAGGGCCACGCTCGGGCGCAGCCCCGCTGCGGCCACGAAGAGCCCGTGGAGCAACCCGTAGGCGAGGAAGCCGAAGATCCGCCGGCGCGGCCCCTTCCAGATGCTCATCAGCACGCTGCCCGCCACGCTGCCGAGGCCGAGGATGCCGCTCACCGCGCCCGCGGCGCTCGCCGAGGCGAAGGTGAGCACCATCGGCGTGAGCAACGCACTCACAACCCCCGTCGAGAGTCCGATCGCGGCGGACACAAGGTTGATGCCGAGGAGCCCAGGCCGCGCCAGGTTGTAGCGCAGCCCCGCGCTCGCGTCGTGGAGCAGCGGCCCCCATCCGCCGGCCCCGGTGGACGCGGCAGGCTCAGCTGAGGCCGGCAGGGGCGGGAAGCGCACCACAAACAGCGTGATCACAGCGAAGGCGAAAGTGATCAGGTCGATGGCCACGATCCCGGCGAGGCCGATCGAGCCGAGCAGTAGACCTGCCAGCGGCGCGGCCAGCACGAGCGAGAGACCATCGGCGAGCTGGTTGAGACCGGCGGCGCGGCCGAGCTCCTCCCGCGGCACCAACTGGGTGATCGCCGCCGCGAAGGCTGGCGCCTGAAAGGCGCTGAAGGCCGCGGCGAGGCCCTGGGTGAGGTAGATCTGCCAGAGCTCCAGCCGGCCGAGGGCGAGCAGGATCGCCACTGCCAGCGTACAGAGCGCGGCCCCGCTGTCGCTGACGATCATCACCAGGCGCCGGTCCACTTTGTCGGCAACAAGCCCGGCGATCGGGCCCACCAGCACGCCGGGGAGCAGCGCAAAGGTGGCGATCAGGGCGAAGAGCGTGGCCGAGCCAGTGCGCTGGAAGACCCAGACGCCCAGGGCGAAACCACTGAGCCGGCCGCCGGTCTGCGAGATGAACTGGCCGAGCCAGACGATGAAAAAGGTGCGCATGAGGATTTCGCTTGTCCCTCGTTGCGAAGCATTCGCTGCGCGAACACTTCGGCCTTACCTACGGCGCCATCTTGCGAGCAGGCGGGCGAGAAGGCCGGGGCGCGGGGCGAGCAGGCGGGCGAGGAGCCGGGCCCGCAGCGCCTCGTCTGGGATGGGCGCGGCGGCCCGCAGGGCGAGCTCGAGGGCGTATGGCCCCTCGTCGGGCGCGAGGGTCTCGCCCGGCCGGCGCAGGCCCGTGTAGCTCCGGCGCAGCTCGGCGGCGGTGTCGTTGAGCAGCTCCTCCTCGGCCACCAACTCCCAAGCGCCCGCCGCGGCCGGGCCGCCGATGCGGCGCTGCAGCTCATCGAGCGCACGAGAGAGGTAGGCGGCCACGGTGCGCTGATCCAGCGCAAGGGCAGCGGCGATCTCCTGGTTGCGCAGGCCGCCGAAATACTTGAGAGCGATCACCTCCTGATGGCGCGGGGGCAGCCCAGCCACCAGGGCCAGCAGCTGGCGACGGCCCTCGGCGCGCTCTGCGGCGCCGGCGGGGTCGTCCGGAGCCACAGGGTCCATCGGCAGCTCCTCGAGCGAGTCGGCGGCGGCGCGGCGCCGCTGCCGGTAGAAGTTGCTCACCTGGTTGTGAGCGATGCGCAGCAGCCAGGCCGCCGTGGCATCATCGTGGCGAGCCTGGAAGCGACCCAAGCTGCGGAAGGCACGCAGGAATGTCTCTGCCGTCAGATCCTCGGCGTCCTGCGGTGAGGGCACCCGCGCGCGCACGTAGCCGTACACTCGCCCCAAGTGGGCGGCGTAGATCGCAGCGATCCGCTCATGGTCCGGCATGCCGTTCTCCAGCGAGCTCGTCCTATAGCAGTAACACCGCAGGGCGGCAGTTTACTGCAAGGGCGGGCGAATTGACAGCGAGGGCCGCGCTCTGCTACTCTTTGCGGTGTCGGCTAGATCCGGCACCTGCTCCTCGCCAACGCCAGGCAGCGGGCCCTCCACCACTCAACCCCACTCCCGCGACCTGTATCTCTTCTTCTCCTCGGGCTCGACGCCGGCGTTATCAGCGCGGTGGCGCCGGTGCCAGAGCACGTGCCCACCGACGAGCGCGTGTAGCATAAGGAGTTCCTATGTCTCGCACGGTACGTCTCCCAGCACTGTCGCTGCTCATCACACTGCTGGCGGCGCTCCTGGCCGCCTGCGGCTCCCAGCCAACCACCCAGCCCGCGGCTACCAGCGCCCCGCCTGCGGGGGAGGCCACCAGCGCCCCGCCCGCCGAGGGCGGCCGGACAGGCCCCTTCACGATCGGGATCTCGAACGGCTTCGTCGGCAGCGAGTGGCGCACCCAGATGATCGCGGACCTCGAGCAGATCAACGCCGAGTACATGGCCGCCGGCCTCACCAATGAGCTCGTGATCGAGAGTGCCGACACCGATGTGCAGGGCCAGACCCAGCAGATCCGCAACCTGATCAACCGCGGTGTTGACGCGATCATCATCAACCCCAACTCGCAGAACGGCCTCAACAGCGTGATCAAAGAGGCCACCGACGCCGGGATCGTCGTGATCGCCATCGACCAGGAGGTGGATGAGCCCTCCGCGATCAACGTGGTGATCGACCAGACCGAATGGGCCCGCATGAGCGCCCAGTGGCTGGTGGACGAGCTCGGCGGCCAGGGCGACGTGGTGGTGATCAACGGCATCGCCGGCCACCCCGCCAATGAGGCCCGCTACAACGGCGTCAAGGAGGTCTTCGAGGCCAACCCCGGCATCAACGTGCTGAACGTGGCCAACGCCAACTGGGATCAGGCCACCGGCCAGCAGACGATGGCCAACCTGCTGGCCTCCCACCCGAACATCGACGGCGTCTGGACCCAGGACGGCATGGCGCTCGGCGTGCTGCAGGCCCTCGTGGCCGCCCAGCCGGCCGAGTGGCCCGTGGTGGTGGGCGAGGCCCGCGCCGGCTACATGCAGCTCTGGAACGAGGTGAAGCAGAGCAACCCCGACTTCCGCTCCTACGGCGTGGTCAACCCGCCCGGCGTGGCCGCCAGCGGCATGCGGGTGGCGCTCAATCTGCTGCAGGGCAAGCAGCTCAAGCCCGACGCCCTCAGCGGGCCGTTCGGCAACTCGCTCTATGTGCCCATCCCCGGCGTGGTGAGCGAGGAGAACTTCGCCGAGGAGTTCGCCAAGATCGAGAACCAGCCGGCCTCTTACGTGCTGGACGGCATCATCGACCAGGCGACGGCTGACAGCTTCTTCCAGTAGGAACTGCCGGTGCGGCTTCGAGAGGCTGGCACACCAGCACCCGCAAAGCTCGCCTCCCCTACGCGCCCACAAAGCCCACTTCCCCTACGCGCCCACAAAGCTCAGAGCTTTGTGGGCGCGGGAGGAAGCTCCGGGCGCGGGTCTAGCGCCAGGGTGATGAAGTAGCACCGCAGTCGCCTCTGGGAAGCATGTAGGGACAGGGAGGGCCTCTCCCTGTCCCCTGCTCACTGCAATGACACAGCTAACGCTCACAGCCGAGCACCTGGTCAAGCGCTACGGCGGCGTGGTGGCCCTCGCCGACGGCTCGCTGAGCGTGTCGGGGGGCGAGGTGCTCGCGCTGATGGGCGCGAACGGCAGCGGCAAGAGCACCCTCGGCAAGATCATTACCGGCGTCGTCGCTCCCGACGGCGGCACGCTCCGCCTCGACGGTCGCGAGTTGCGCTTTCGCTCGCCCCAGGAGGCGCGGCGCGCCGGCATCGGCGCGGTCTACCAGGAGCTGAGCCTCATCCCCGACCTCACCGTGGCCGAGAATATCTGGCTTACCCACGAGCCGCTCACGCCCGTCGGCACGGTGAGCCGGCGAGCGCTACGGGACCGCACGCAGGCGCTGCTTGAGCTCTTCGCCGGCACGGTGGGGCCTGCCCTCGACGCCGACGCTCTGGTGGCCGAGCTCGCGCCCGACGAGCGGCAGATTGTGGAGATCCTCAAGGCCATGAGCTTAGAGCCACGCCTGCTCATCCTCGACGAGGCCACCTCCAGCCTGGACAGCCGCCAGGTAGCGCGCCTGTTCGAGCTCGTGGCCGACTGGAAGCGCCAGGGTCGCGCCACGATCTTCATCTCCCATCGCATGGAGGAGGTCTTCCGCATCAGTGACCGGGCGGTTGTGCTGCGGAGCGGCGCGACGGTGGGCGAGGCCCGTCTCGACTCGACCAGGGAGGCCGAGCTGGTGCAGCTGATGATCGGCGCCGAGGTGGCTGCCCGCAGCGGGCGGACCGCCCTCGCCCGCGAGGGGGCGCCCCTGCTCACCGCGAAGCAGATCAGCAGCAGGCGCCTGCGGGGCGTCAGCCTGGAGCTACGGCCCGGCGAGCTGCTCGGCCTCGGCGGCCTCCAGGGCCAGGGCCAGTCGGAGTTGCTGCTGGCGCTGTTCGGCGCGGTGCCGTTCAATGGCGAGGTGACCCTCGACGGCAAACCCGTTCGTTTCCGCGGGCCGCGCCAGGCGATCCGCGCCGGCCTGGCCTTCGTGCCGGGCGACCGCGGGCGGGAGGGGCTGTTGCCGAGCCGCTCGATCCTCGAGAATCTGATGCTGCCCTCCTGGCGGCGCTACGGCACGCCGCTGCGGGTGGAGGCGGCCCGCGCCGACGCCAAGCGGATCGGCGAGGAGCTGCGGCTGGTGGCCGAGTCGCTCGACGCGCCGACGACGAGCCTGAGCGGCGGCAACGCCCAGAAGGTGGTTGTGGGCAAGTGGCTGCTGCGCAAGCCCCGCGTGCTGCTGCTCGACGACCCGACCAAAGGCGTTGACGTGGGCGCCAAGAGCGAGCTCTACGGCCTGCTCGACGAACTGCGGCGCGCCGGCGCCGCGATCATCCTCTACAGCAGCGACGACGAGGAGCTGCTGGGGCTCTGCGACCGGGTGCTGGTGCTGCAGGATGGAGAGGTGCGGGCCGAGCTCGCCGGCCCCACACTTACGCGGGCCGAGTTGGTGGCGGCGAGCCTGGGCGTACGGCAGGAGGAGGAGAGCGCGCTGAAGGGCACGAGCGTATGAGCAAATTACTGGCAGCTGAAGGCGGAGCGCTCGGGCTCTCGCCTGGGGTGCGGCGCCTCCTGCGGCGACAACCCTACCTCTTCGCGTTGCTGCTGCTGGTGATCGCCGTGGCGATCAACTACGCCCTGCAGCCGAACTTCTTCCGGCCTGCGGCGCTGAGCGGCAATCTGCGCACCTACCTCCCGCTGATGCTGCTCGCCACCGGCCAGACGATCGTGGTGCTCGCTGGCGGGATCGACCTCTCGGTTGGCTCGATCGTCTCGCTCACGAACGTCGTGGTCATCAGCGCGATGGGCGGCGCCGAGGCGGGGGCGGGGCAGATAGCGGCGGCGATCGCCCTCGGGCTCGGGGCTGGGGCGCTGGCCGGGGCGCTCAATGGCTTCTGCGTGGCCTACCTGCGCTTCCAGCCGATCATCACTACCTTCGCCACCAGCTTCCTCTTCAGCGGGCTGGCGCTCACCGTGATGGGCAGCCCCGGCGGCAGCGCGCCGGCAGGGCTCCAATCGGCCTACGCCTCGCGGCCCCTCGGCATCCCCACAGCGATCTGGGTCGCTCTCGTCCTGCTGCTGCTCTGGGGCCTGCTCCGCAGCACTCGCTACGGCCGCTACCTCTACGCGGTGGGCAGCAACGAGTTGGCGGCCTACACCAGCGGCGTGCCGGTGCCGCTCGTGCGGCTCAGCAGCTACGTGCTCGCCGGGCTGCTGGCCGGTGCGACCGGGTTGGCGCTTGTGCTCAGCACCGGCACCGCCGACCCGCTGATCGGCGAGCCGATGACCCTCAGCTCGATCGTGGCGGTGGTGCTCGGCGGCACCAGACTCAGCGGCGGCTACGGCGGCGTGCTCGGCACGATCTTCGGCGTCTACATCCTCGGTTTCATCCGCACGATCATCTCCTTCGCCGGCGTGCCCAGCTGGTGGCAGACTCTGGCAGACGGTCTGATCGTGATGTTCATCCTCGCCGGCCCCGGGCTCGCCGCCCTCGTGCGCGGCAGGCCGGCGCGCTAGTTGTGCAGTTCGGAAGTCGGTCTGCAGGGACGACCGACGACCGACGACTGACGACAGTCGGGGAGATCGAGCGTGCTAGTTGTGCAGTTTGGCAGTCAGGTAGCAGCGACAACCGAGCACCGTCTGACAGGCCGGGGGCGGTGGTCGGTGGTCCGTCGTCCGTTGTCCGTCGTCGGTAGTCGCAACCGGCAGCGGAACTCCGGAAAGCTGTTCTGAGCGGAGCCTCAGCTATGCGAAAGCTCACTCTCCCTCCGCCGATGATCGCCCTGCTGCTGGCGATCGGGCTCTTCGTGCTCGGCGGCATCCTGCGGCCCGGCTTCGCCAGCCCCTCCCTGGCGATCAACATCCTGCGGCTCAGCGCCTTCCTCGGCATCGTGGCCGCCGGCCAGACCCTGGTGATCATCAGCGGAGGCGAGGGAATCGACCTCTCGGTGGGCGCGGTGATCACCCTCAGCGCCGTGCTGATCTACCGGCTCACCGGCGGCAGCGACGCCCTCACGCTGCCGGTGCTCGCCCTCGCCCTCGCCTGTGGGGCCGCCGTGGGCGCCCTGAACGGCCTTGGGGTCACGCTGCTGCGCATCCCGCCCCTGGTGATGACCTTAGGGATGACCGGCGTCGTCCAGGGACTCATCCTGGCTGTCACCCAAGGGCAGATGGTGGGGGCGACGCCAGGCGCGCTCAGCGCCCTGGTGAGCCGCCCCCTGATCTTCGGCATCCCCGGCGTTGTGCCGATCTGGCTGCTGCTCGGCGTGGCGCTCTGGCTGCTGCTGGAGCGCACAACTTACGGCAAGCAGCTCTTCGCGATCGGCGTAAACCGCACCACCGCCCGGCTCTCAGGCGTGCCCGTGCCGGGCATGGTGGCGCTCACCTACACGCTGAGTGGCCTGCTCGCGGCGCTGGCCGGCGCCATGCTGCTCGGCTACACCCAGAACGTCTTCCTGCGGCTCGGCACGCCATACACGCTGCCATCGGTGGCGGCGGTGGTGGTGGGCGGCACACTGCTGGCCGGCGGCCATGGCAGCTATTGGGGCACTATGGCCGGCGCCCTGGTGCTCACGCTGCTCACCAGTCTGCTCACCAGCCTGCAGCTCCCCGAGTCGGCCCGCCAGATCATCTACGGCGTCACGCTGCTGTTGCTGCTCTTCGCCTATGGCCGGCAGCGCAGCCTGCGTCAGTGAGGAGAATATGAGCGAGACAGCGATCGTTCCCGTGCTCCGCGTCGGCTTCCTCGGCAGCGGCTTCATCGCCGACTTCCACCTCCAGGCGATGCTCGGCGTCCGCAACGTCCAGATCGCCGGCGTCTACAGCCCTACCGCTGCCCACGCCCAAGCGTTCGCCGAGCGAGCGAACGCCGCAGGCCTCGGCCCCTGCCGGGCCTACGAATCGGTCGAGGCTATGGTCGCCTCCGACGAGATCGACGCGATCTGGATCCTCGGCCCGAACGACACCCGCGTGCCGACGATGCGGACCATCCACGAGGTGGTGACGAGCGGACGCGGCCGGCTGCTCGGCGTGGCCTGCGAGAAGCCGCTGGCCCGCAACCTGGCCGAGGCCCGCGAGGTGCTGCGGCTGGCCGAGGAGGCCGGGCTGAACCACGGTTACCTGGAGAACCAGCTCTTCTCCACCGCAGTGCAGCGAGGGAAGGAGATCATCTGGCGGCGCGGCGTGCCCGGCGGCGGGCGGCCCTACCTTGCCCGCGCCTCCGAGGAGCACAGCGGGCCGCACAAGCCCTGGTTCTGGCTCGGCGAGAAACAGGGCGGCGGCGTGCTCTCCGACATGATGTGCCACAGCGTCGAGGTGGCCCGTTTCCTGCTCACGCCCCCCGGCGCCGACCGCAACGCGCTCAAGCTGATCAGCGCCAACGCCACGGTGGCCAACCTGAAGTGGACCAGGCCAGAGTACGTGGAGCGGCTCAAGGCGATGATGGGGCCCGAGGTGGACTACTCGCGCCGCCCGGCGGAGGATTTCGCCCGCGGCGTGCTGGTGCTGGAGGGCGAGCAAGGCGAGAAGCTGTTGATCGAGGCCAGCACCTCGTGGGCCTATGTCGGGCCGGGGCTGCGCATCCAGATCGAGCTGCTCGGCCCCGAATACTCGCTTGAGCTGAGCACCCTGAACACCGGGCTGAAGATCTTCCTCTCCCGCGACATCAAGAGCGCCAGCGGCGAGGACCTGGTGGAGAAGCAGAACGCCGAGCAGGGGCTGATGCCGGTGCTGGAGGATGAGGCCGGCATCTACGGCTACACCCTGGAGAACCGCCACATGGTCGAGTGCTTCCGCACCGGCAAGCGACCCATGGAGACCTTCCACGACGGCGTGGCCGTGGTGCAGATGCTGATGGCCCTCTACCGCTCCGCCGAGCTCGAGCGCACCGTCTACCTCGCCGATGAGGATCTGGAGGGGTACGTGCCGCCGGTGGCGCGGCCTTAAGCCGCTCGCTCCTGCGCTCCCCGCTGCAGCATCTCCCGGATCTCGCCGAGGGTCTCGCTGTCGCAGACGCCGAGCCCCGCGAGGGCGGTGATGCCAGGAGCGGCGCGGCGGCGCACGATCGCCGCGAGCTCGCCCGGCGCACAGCCGAGGATGGCGGCGGCCTTCGCCTCGTCCACGAAGCCCTCGGCCGAGACGTGGGCGACCAGGTCATCCCACGGGTCGGACCTGATCGGCAGCACGCCCCGCGGCCAGACCCGCTCCATAGCGGCGACGAGCCGTGGGATGGCGTCCGCCGGGCGCTCGGCGTAGGTGACGACAAGCGCCTTGCAGCCCTTGAGGGCGGGCGCGGCGCTCTCGTGGGCCAGCACCACCGCGCCGCCCGCCCGCCCCGCGCCGGCGAGCCCGGCGGCCACCACCTCGGCAGCGGCGCGCCCGGGCGCCAGGCAGAGAGCCAGCGTGGTGGCGCCGCG
This sequence comes from Chloroflexaceae bacterium, assembly GCA_034429295.1. Lineage (GTDB taxonomy): Bacteria > Chloroflexota > Chloroflexia > Chloroflexales > Chloroflexaceae > OHK40. Next base: position 2,622 of record DAOUGF010000611.1, on the reverse strand, counting down.
CCGCAGCGCGAAGTCAGGGACCACCACGGCCGCGCCGCCCACCAGGGGCTCGGGGTCGCGGCGCAGCCGCCAGCCCGCGGTGCGGCCACGCACCAGCGCCCGCCCCCAGGCCCGCTGCAGCTCGTCGGCGGCCTCGTCTTCCCAGGAGTCGGCCTCGACGACGGCCCCCGCACCCGTGCTCAGGGCTCGCAGCACCTTCGCGTCGAGTCGCAGCGTGGCCCGCTTGCCGCCGGCGTGGGTCACCACCTCGCCTTCCACGGCGCAGCCGGGGTGCGCCGCCAGGAGCCGCAGCAGCGCGCGGGCCAGCCGCCGCCCCGCCCGGCCCCAGCCGCCCAAGGCGTCGCGGCTGCCGTGGAGCGTCAGGTCCAGCCGGTTATCGAAGAGCGAGCCCGGCAGCTCGCCCACGCTGTAGCTGAGCCGGTAGCGGCGCGCCAGGTTATGGGCGCTGCGCAGCATCATCCAGACCGGGCCGTGCAGTTGGAGCCGCACCCGCTCCGCGTAGGCGATGGCCGTGTCGAGCGAGTGGAAGTTGTAGCGCTCCACCACTTCGTCGGGCAGGGGCGCCGCGCCCACCTTCACGAGCACCTGCTCGTCCTCAGCGTCCAGAGTGAGGGCCCGCTCGATCTGGGCGGGAGTGAGCCGCGAGCCTTCCCCTGCGGGCGAGCGCTGCTCCCACTCACGGCGCTCCTCGCCGGCTTGGGCGAGCTCATCGCAGAGCTGCCGCAGCGCCTCCTTCCGCTCCTCCGGGCCGATGAAGCCGCCATAGCGAGCGTTGGCGAGGGCGTAGAGCCGGGCCCGCAACTCGGCAGGGCGAGTCACACCGGCGCGAGCCAGAGCGGCCGCCGCCTCCTCGCCGAGCGCTTCCTCGAAGCTGAGGGCGCGCCAGGTGTAGGTGCCGGCGAGCACCGCCACCAGCCCCCGCGCCAGCCGCGGGTCGCCGAAGAATTCAAGCAGCGCCTCGGCCTCGAACTCGGCGCGCCGGCGCCCCACCATCCGCTCGAAGTAGGCCACGGCGAAGCCGATCGCCGCCGTGTGCCGGTCGTCGCGGATCTGGTGCGGGTAGATCAGGCGGCCGTCGCCGTTGCCGCGGGTCGTCTTCTTGAAATCGCTCAGCTTGAAGGCCATGGATTGAGCCTCCCCTTCTTGTGCGCCCAAAGAGCGCCGTCGTTGCAGCTCGTTGAGGCCTACTAGCCCGCTCTGCGAGGGCGGCCACGACGGGCCGCCTTTACAGCTTCCCGACGGGTCTCTATGGCTCCATGTCGCGCTCGCCGCAGCCCTGAGATTAGCCGGGCTCCGCGCTCGCCCGCTTGCGCCGTCTGCGGGCCGCGCCCACCTCGCTGGTGTAGCGCGTCACTAGCTCGTAGAGCACCGCCTCGCGGGCTTTGGGGCGGATCACGCGGCCGAGGCGTTGGATGTGCTCGCGGGGCGTGCTGTTGCCGCTCACCACGATCGCCACGCTGGCGTCGGGCACGTCCACACCCTCGTTGAGCACGCGCCCGGCGGCGAGCTTGCTGTAGGCGCCGCTGCGGAAGCGCTCCAGGGTGAGGCGCCGCTCCTCGGGCGGGGTGCGGTAGGTGAGTGACGGCAGCGCGAGCGCGCGACTCAGCCGATCCACCAGCAGGTTGTACTCGGAGAAGATCAGCACCTTCTCGTCGCGGTGCTTCGCAAGCAGCTTGGCCGTCTCAGCGATCTTAGCCTCGGCGTTGAGGGCGATCATGCGGGCCTGATGGTGGGCCCGCAGAGCGCTGCGGGCGGCCGGGTCGTTGCCGCTGCGCCGGATCAGCTCGCCGAAGAAGTCGCCGCCGCGGGCCAGGGCGCCCCGCTTGCGGGCCAGGAACCACTTCCACTCGCCCATCAGCGTGCCGTAGCGAATCGCCTCCTCCGGGGAGAGATCGACGTAGAGCCGCTTCTCCTTGAAGCGGGCCAGGTGCCCCTCGGCTGAGAGCTCCTCGGGCGTGCGCCGGTAGACCGGCGCGCCCAGCAGGCTGTAGAGCGCCTCCTCCTGGCCGTCGCTCCGCTCAGGCGTGGCGGTGAGACCAAGCCGGTAGGGCGCCCCGCTCCGCTCGGCGATGATGCGATGGCCGGGCGCGGGGAGATGATGAGCTTCGTCGCAGATAAGCAGGCCGAAGCCGCCGATCGGCGCATCCGGCATGCTCGCGGAGGCGTAGGTGATCACGGTGATCGGGCGCAGCTCGCGGCGACCGTCGCCCACCACGCCCACCTTGTCGGGGGGCAGGCCTAAACGCTCAATCACGGCGGAGCGCCATTGATGCAGCAGCTCGATCGTAGGCACGACGATCAGGGTGCGCAGCTTGAGCTTGTCGATCGCCATCAGCGCAAGCATGGTCTTGCCCGCCCCGGTGGGCAGGATCACAGTGCCGCGGCCGGAGGCGTTGAACCAGGCGGCCAGCGCCTCGGCCTGGTAAGGCCTCGGCTCGAGCGCCAGCTTCGGGCGAAAACCGCCGGCCAGATCGATGTCGTCGGCATACTCCTGGGGCGGCGCCTCCACTCCGTCCAGAGTGGCGTCGAGGAGTTGCTCTTGCTCGTCGGCGAGCGCGTCGAACAGCTCGTCGAGCTCGTGCTGATGGGCAGGCATGGAACTCCGTAGTTCGTAGTCCATAA
>DAOUGF010000610.1:0-12354 GCA_034429295.1 Chloroflexaceae bacterium | reverse complement strand
GCGCCGAGCAGCAGGTTGAAGCGGGCCGCCTGCTGCGCCTCGCCGACGATGACGGCCTCGGGCCGCGCGCCGACGAAGCTGACGCGTGCGGGAGCCGCGTTGGGGAGGGCGAGGTCCACGGCGTTGGCGTAGAAGTTGAGCGTGCCGCCGAGGGCGCGGGCCTGGAACTGCGCCGCCGGGTCGGCCTGGCCGGCGTTGGGGACAAAAGAAAGCGCCAGGCCGCGAGGGGCAGGGCTGGCGGGAAGCTCGAGGGGCCGCGTAAGCAGCGCCGGGTTAAGGGCGAGCGGCGCAGCAATGAGCAGGATTACGAGGAGGACCAGCGAGCGGGCGGAGGTGCTCCCGGGCGCGGGCAGCGCTCCGGCTGGCTGAGGCATGGACATGCACAACTCCAGTGCTTTATGTTGGGAGAGGTCGGGCAGGCCCCGATGCCAGCCCCGCGCCTCTCTACACGCGCCCATGGTTCTATCATTTTCGCGAAAATGGAATCGGGCATGAGATGGAATCGCGCGCTGCTATGGCTCAGACCGCAGGCCGATGCGGACGAAATGCGGGGCGCCCCACGACTTGGGCGGGCGCTGGCGCTCACCTGGTTTGTCGGGGGCGGCGGCGTGACTCGCCGGCCGCCCCATCCTCCTCAGCGCAGGCGGCGGAAGAACGCCCGCACATCCTCCACTAGCAGGTCGGGCGCCTCCATCGCGGCGAAGTGGCCGCCCCGGTCGAACTCCGACCAGTGGACGATGTTGTGGCCGTACTCGGCGTAGCGGCGGATGGCGATGTCCTGTGCGAAGACGGCCACGCCGGTTGGTGTGGTAGCCGGCTCCTCGTGCCAGATGCCGGAGTGCATCTCCTCGTAGTAGATGTGGGCGGACGAGGCGCCCGTCCCGGTCAGCCAGTAGAGCGTCACGTTGGTCAGGAGGTCGTCGCGGTCGATCGCGGTCTCCGGCAGCTCGGACGAGGGGAAGCTCCACTCTTTGAAGACATCGATCATCCAGGCGAGCAGGGCGACCGGCGAGTCGGCAAGCGCGTAGCCGATCGTCTGAGGGCGGGTGGCCTGGATCTGGAAGTAGCCGTTGCCCTCGGTGTTGAAGTGGTTGAGGCGCTCGATGCGGGCCCGCTCGGCGTCGGTGAGCTCGGCCAACTCCTCCTCAGATGGCGTCTCGTAGGGGATGAAGCCGTAGGTGGCCGCGTTCACGTGCACCCCAACGACATGCTCCGGGTCGGCGCGCCCCAGCTCCGGCGAGACGAAGGCGCCGGTGTCGCCACCCTGCGCGCCGTAGCGCTCGTAGCCGAGCCTGCGCATCAACTCGGCCCAGGCCCTCGCGACGCGGGCCGTGGTCCAGCCCGGCTCACGGGTCGGCCCCGAGAAGCCGAAGCCGGGGGTCGCAGGGATCACGAGGTGGAAGGCGTCGGCGGGGTCGCCGCCGTGGGCCCGCGGGTCGCTGAGCGGGCCGATCACCTTGAGGAACTCGATGAACGAGCCCGGCCAGCCGTGGGTGAGCACCAGCGGCAGCGCGTCGGGCTCCGGCGAGCGGACGTGCAGGAAGTGGATGTTCTGCCCGTCGATCTCGGTGGTGAACTGCGGGTAGGCGTTCAGCCGGGCCTCGTGCCTGCGCCAGTCATAGCTCGTGCGCCAGTACTCGGCCAGCTCCTTGAGGTAGTCCAGCGGCACGCCGCGGCTCCAGCCGACGCCGGGCAGCTCGGTGGGCCAGCGGGTGCGGGCCAGGCGCTCGCGCAGGTCCTCAAGATCGGCCTCGGGGATGGCGATGGTGAACGGCTTGATCTGCATACGGGCTCTACTCCTTTCGGCGGTTTGCGGCTTCGGTGCGGCGCGATTGACCTCGCGCCTACTTGTAGCCTACAATCGAAGGAGGCGGAATTGGTCCTCGTTTTGATCATTGCGGGCGCGGCCTCGATCCCATTGAGGGCGGGCACGATGGCCCACCCGTACAGCGGCGGATGCTACGCAGATCTTGATAGCGGAAAGTGATGCGAGATGTATAACCCCACCAGCCGCGCGCTCACGGTGCTGGAGCTGCTGCAGTCGCGGCCCTGGATGAGCGGGCCGGAGCTGGCGGCGCGCCTGGAGATCGACGTGCGGAGCGTGCGGCGCTATATCGCTATCCTCCAAGACGCCGGCATCCCCATCGAGTCGACGATCGGCAGGCACGGCGGCTACCGGCTGCGCCCCGGCTTCAAGCTGCCGCCGCTGCTCTTCAGCGAGGAGGAGGCGACAGCCGTCGTGCTGGGCCTGCTCGGCACCTCCTGGCTGGAGATCGGCCAGTCACCGCTGGCCGTCGAGGGCGCACTGGCCAAGGTGCTGCGGGTGCTGCCCCTGCGGGCCCGCGAGCGGCTGGAGGCGGTCGCCTCCCACCTCATCCTCTCGCCCCACGAGCAGGAGGGCAGGCCCAACGCCACCCTGCTGATCGAGCTCAGCGAGGCGATCCAGCAGCGGCGCAGGATCGCGCTCACCTACAGCTCTCACCACGGCGAGCTCACCTCCCGCACGGTCGATCCCTACGGCCTGGCGGGGTGGTGGGGGCGCTGGTATCTCGTCGGCTACTGCCATCTGCGCAAGGATTTCCGCAGCTTTCGCCTGGATCGCATGGGGCAGGTGCAACTGCTGGCGGAGAGCTTCGAGCGGGCCGAGGAGTTTGACTGCGAGGCGTTCGTACGCGAGCATGTGGGCAAGCTCTCGGAGCGCTGGGAGATCGAGGTGCTGTTCCAGGCCCCGCTCGCCACGGTGCGGCAGAAGATCCCGGCGAGCTTCGGCACGCTGACGGCCACCGACGAGGGAGTGCTGTTCCAGAGCCGCTATGGCGATATCGCTCAAACCGCCCGCTACCTGGTTGCGCTGAACCTGCCATTCGTTGTTCGGAAGCCGCCGGAGCTGCGGGAAGCGCTGCTGCAGCTGGCGGAGCAGCTGATCAGGAGCGCGAGCGATGGGACGGGAAGCCAGGAGAAAGGAGACAACAGCCAGAGGATGGGAGCCGCTGAGGAGATAGGGCATAGCTGATCTTCTGTACAGGCCGCGTTTCAGCCGCGGGATGGAGCGGAGCGCCCGCACGCCCTGGTAGCGTATGACCATCCCGCGCTGCCCAAACCCTACAGCATGTCTCAAAGCGGCTGGGCTACCGCCCGGCCTACCTGCCCAACCCGGAGATCACTCCATCTTGAGCAGGTCACCTCATGTTCGGCGCCTCTGCGCCGGTGCGAACCTCGCCGGCAGCAGCATTCATAAGCTGGGCACTGCTCAACAACACGACAAGGAGGTCGTATGCTTGCCACGGAGCCTCAACCATCGGTGGCCGGGCGCTGGCAGCGGGCCGCGAGCCTGGCCGATCTCGCACCCAACGGGATGAAGACGGTCCACGTGGAGGGCCACACGCTGGTGCTCTGGCAGCACGAGGGCGCGGTCTACGCCCTCGACAACCGCTGCCCGCACATGGGCTTCCCGCTCGACCGCGGCACCTGCCGCGATGGCATCCTGACCTGCCACTGGCATCAGGCCCGCTTCGATCTGCGAACGGGCGGCACCTTCGATGCCTGGGCCGACGACGCGCTCACCTTCCCCGTGGAGGTGCGGGGCGACGAGATCTGGGTGAACACCGCCGCGACCCGCGATCCGCGGGCCTACGCGAGACGGCGGCTCCGCGAGGGCCTGGAGCAAGATCTGCGGCTGGTGCTCGCCAAGAGCGCGATCGCCCTGCTCGACACCTCCAGCGCCACAGCATCCATAGACGACGCCCGCGAGCCGCTGCAGATCGGCCTTGTCTTCGGCGCGAGCAACCGGCAGGCTGGCTGGGGCCAGGGGCTAACGATGCTGGTCTGCCTGGCGAACATGCTGCCGCACCTCGACGCCGACGAGCGCCCGCGGGCGCTCTACCACGGGCTCGACGCCGTAGCCCGCGACACCGCCGGGATGGCGCCCCGCTTCGTGCTCAAGCCGCTGCCCGGTGCGCCGCCCGATAAGCTGACGCTGCAGCGCTGGCTGCGGCAGTTCCTCGCCGTCCACGACGACGAGGGCGCCGAGCGAGTGCTGGTGAGCGCGGTGCGCGCCGGCCTCGGCCACGCCGATCTCGCCGACCTGCTCTTCAGCGCTGCCACCGACTATCGCTACATCCAGATCGGCCACGCGCTGGATTTCGTCAACAAGGCGTTCGAGGCCCTCGACCTGGCCGGCTGGGAGCCGGAACTGGCCGAGTTGGTGCTGAGCAGCGTGGTGCGCGGGATCGCCCAGGGCAGCCGCCAGGAGGAGAGCAACGCCTGGCGCCACCCGATCGATCTGGTGGCCATCCTCGATGCGGCGTTCGCGCAGATCGAGCCGGCGCTGATGGAAGGCTGGGCGCGGCGCGGCACCTGGGATGGGCGAGAGGCCTTGGCCGAGCAGCTGCTGAGCGACGACCCCGAGGCGAACGTGGCGGCGCTGCTGGCGGCGCTGCGGGCGGGCGCCGCGCCCGATGAACTGGCCGGCGCGGTGAGCTACGCGGCCATCCTGCGGATCGCCCGCTTCCCCGTCAGCAACGAGTTCGGCGACTGGGACACCACGCTGCACACCTTCACCTTCGCCAACGCCGTGCAGATGGGCCTGCGCCGCCTCGGCAGTTCCCCCGAATTGGCCCGCGAGCCACGGCCTGCCGCGCTGCTGCTGCGGGGCGCCTTCGACGCGGCGATGAGCGTCTATCTGGACCGCTTCCTCAACGTGCCGGCCACGCGCATCCCGCAGCCAACCCCCGACGGCACGGCGCCCGAGGCGCTGCTGGACGAACTGCTGGCGCTGCTCGACCGGCAGCAGCAGGTGAACCAGGCAGGCACGCTGGTGGCGCGCTACTTCGCCAATGGCGGCGATGAGCGGCGGCTCCTGGCGACGCTCGGGCGGGCGCTGCTGCGGGAGGATCGCGACTTCCACACCATCCAGATGGTCGAGGGCGCCTTCAACCAGTACCATCTGCTGCGGGGCACGCCCGCCGCCAGGGTAGCCCTGATCGCCGCAGCCCGCTACCTCGCGGCCCACGCGCCCACCGCCCGCGCCCAAGGGCAGACCTACCAGATCGCCCTGCGGCTCCATCGGGGGGATAGGTTGTTCGAGGAGTAGGCGGGCATCCGCGCCGTTTCCGTTGCGGGCGGGCACATCGGCCCGCCCCTACCGCCGCGATTGCATTGAGGGCGGGCGCGTCGGCCCGCACGTTCGGCGCCGTTCCCATTGGGGCGGGCACGTCGGCCCGCCCCTACATCATTGCGCCTGCCCCAAATCGCAACCGCGACTGCCTCCGCTTGACGCATCCGGGCGAGGGCGGTATAGTGCCGCCATCTTTTCACAGGCTCTTAACCCATGTGCACCGCCGCGCTCGCTCCCCGCGCTCCGGTGAGTCGCCCCGCGAAGTGCGCCGTCACCCGGCGCTGGTGCCTCGTATCCTTCGGAAGAGAAGGTAGGTTCCCATGCACAGACACCCCCTATCCGCTCCGTTGGCCCTGTTGATGCTGCTCGCCGCCATGCTGCTCGCGGCGTGCGGCGCCGCGCCGCCCACCACCTCCGGCGCAGCCACGGCCGCCGTCGCTACCGGCGAGGCCGTCGCGCCCACCGTCGCCGCCGTCGGCGAGACAGCCCAAGCAGCCGTCGGCACTAGCGGCGACCTGCTCTCCGCCGTGCGGGAGCGGGGCACGCTGCTCGTCGCCACCGACTCGAACTACGCGCCGCAGAGTTTCCGCAACCCCGACGAGTCCTGGGAGGGCTTCGATATCGAGGTGGCCCGCGAGATCGCCAAGCGCCTCGGCGTTGAGGTCGAGTTCCTCGACATCAACTTCGACGTGGTCACCGCTGGCGGCTGGAACGGCCGCTGGGATATCAACGTCGGCTCGATGACGATCACCCCCGGCCGCAAAGAGGTGCTGCTCTTCACCACGCCCTACTACTACACCCCCGCCGCCTTCGCCGTCCACGCCGACAGCACCGCCACCGACGTAGCGAGCCTGGAAGGCAAGACGATCGGCGTCGGCGCCGCCACCACCTACCTCGACTACCTCAACGGCGACTTGGTACTCGAGGGCGAGGAGATCCTGGTTGACCCGCCAACCGCCACCGTTCAGATCTACGACACCGACGTGCTGGCGCTGCAGGACCTGGCCCTCGGCGACGGCACCCGCCTCGACGCGGTGCTCACAGCCCTGCCGACGATCGAGAACGCCGTCGCCAACGGCGAGCCGGTCAAGGCGCTCGGCCAGCCCGTCTACTACGAGGCCCTGGCCGTGGCCCTCGACAAGTCGAGCCCGCAGGACAGCCAGTCGCTCGCCGACGAGATCAGCAGGATCATCGAGGAGATGCGGGCCGACGGCACGCTCACCCGGCTCTCCGAGCAGTTCTACGGCGTGGACATCGCGACGAAGCAGAATTAAGTGCTTCCAGCAAGCAGACGCGACATGGCCGACGGAAGGCCCTCATCCCCCGCCCCCCTTCTCACAAGGGTAGCGTTTCTGTGCCAGCGCTGTCTTGCCCTCACCCCTTCGCACCTCTCCCTGAGCGGGAGTTCTGTGGGGCTCCCCCTTCTCCCCTCGAGGGAGAAGGGGGCCGAAGGGGATGGGGGGAGGGAGCGCTTCGGTACGCCTTCGCCGACAAACGCCGCCCTTGAGAGCCATACCTCTCGCGCCGGCAGTTGGGATGAGGGCCTGATGCCCTGCTGCTTACCGGACTTGATGCTATGAGCGCAGAGACCCAGTCAGTTACCAGCGCGCCGGCGGCCCGGCGGCGCTGGCCGCGCCTCAGCTTCCCGATTCGCTACCGGCTCTGGCTGGTATTCTGGCTCGCGCTGGTGGTCTTCTTCTTCAGCGGCCTCCAGCTGAGCCTTGGGCCCCTGCAGATCCGTACGATAGCCCTCGATTGGGAGTTCGTCGGCAAGTGGTGGCAGTTCATCTCGCGGGGCGTGCTCACCACGATCTCGCTCGCCTTCTTCGCGATCATCGGCGCCACGGTCCTGGCCCTCGTCTCGGCGCTCGCCCGGCTCACGCCGGTGGCCTCGATCTCGAGCCTCGCCGGCCTCTATATCTCGCTCTTCCGCGGCACGCCGCTCTTCCTGCAGATGTTCATCGTCTACTTTGGGCTCGCCCAGGTGGGGCTGGTGCTGGACGGCTTCACGGCGGCGGTGGTGGTGCTGAGCCTGAACTACGGCGCCTACATGAGCGAGATCTTCCGCGCCGGTATCGAGGCAGTGAGCCACGGTCAGGTGGAAGCTGCCTACGCCCTCGGCATGACCCCAGCCCAGACGATGCGTCGCATCGTGCTGCCCCAAGCCGTGCGCATCATCACGCCCGACATCGGCAACCAGTTCATCGCCATGCAGAAGGACACCGCCCTCGCCAGCGCGATCACCGTCACCGAGCTGGCCGGTCGCGCCCGGCAGGCCGGCTCGCCCAACAACCGCTTCTTCGAGGCCCTGATCGTCGCCGCCCTCTGGTACTGGCTGCTCACCCTGATCTTCAGCTTCTTCCAGGAGCGCCTGGAACGGCGGATGGCGCGGTCTGATCGATGACCTTTGGAGACAAGGAGACCGCCGGGCTCGCTGCGCTCGCCGGCTGGAGACAAGGGGACAACCTGACGGCGCCCATCGATCGCTCCTTGTCCCCTTGTCACCTTGTCACCTTGTCACCTTGTCACGCTATGACAGAGCCAATCCTCAGCGTCAAGAACCTGCACAAGCGCTACGGCAACCTTGAGGTGCTGCGGGGCGTGGATCTCGAGCTCGCGCCGCGGGAGGTGGTCTGCCTGATCGGCCGCTCCGGCTCGGGCAAGAGCACGTTGCTGCGCTGCATCAACTTCCTAGAGGAGCCCACCGAGGGCGAGGTGACGGTGGCGGGATTCACGGTGCCGGCGGGCGAGAAGACCCGCGAGCACCGCCGGCAGATCCTGCAACTGCGCCAGCGGGTGGGCATGGTCTTCCAGCAATTCAACCTGTTTATGCACATGACAGTGCTGGAGAACCTGATCGAGGCGCCCATCCTGGTGCGGGGCCTGAAGCGGGAGATGGCCGTTGCGCTGGCCGAGGACCTACTGCAGCGCCTCGGCCTCAGCGACAAGCGCGACGTCTACCCCTCGCGGCTCTCCGGCGGCCAGCAGCAGCGGGTGGCGATCGCTCGCGCCATGGCGATGGAGCCGATGGTGCTGCTCTTCGATGAGCCCACTTCGGCCCTCGACCCTGAGCTGACGGGCGAGGTACTGCAGACGATGCGCTACCTGGCCCGCGAGGGCACGACGATGATCGTCGTGACCCACGAGATGAGCTTCGCCCGCGATGTGGCCGACCGGGTGATCTTTATGGACCAGGGGGTCTTCGTGGAGCAAGGCCCGCCCTCGCAGGTCATCGGCGCGCCCAAGGATGCGCGGCTGCGCAGCTTCCTCGACCTCGGGCTGGGCAGGGGATGAGCGGATCGCACCTCGCGCGTCTCAGTTCTCGCTCCCGAACCCAGCGTTGCGCGCCCGCAGCAACGCCTGGGCGCGATCTTCGACCTGCAGCTTGGCGAAGATGTTCGAGACGTAGTTCTGGACGGTCTTGACGCTCAAGCCCAGCCGGGCGGCGATGGCGGCGTTGTTCTGCCCGCGGGCGATCAGCTCAAGCACCTCGCGCTCGCGCCCGGTGAGCTCGGGGAAGGGCGCGGCGGGGCGCTCCTGAGCGGCGGCTCTGCCGGCAAAATAGTGGGCCATGCGCCGCGCGATGGCCGGCCCGAAGATCGCCTCGCCCCGCCGCACGGCCCTGATAGCCCGCAACAACTCCTCCTGATCGGCATCCTTCAGCAGGTAGCCGCGGGCGCCGGCCCGCAGCGCGGCGAAGACCGAGTCGTCGTCGTCGAACATCGTCACCACGAGGATGGCGGTCGCGGGAGCGCGCCCCAGGATGGCGCGGGTGGCCTCGATGCCGTTCAGCCCCGGCATCTTCAGGTCCATCAGGATCACGTCGGGCGTGAGCCGCGCTGCTGCGGCCACCGCCTCATCCCCAGTGGCCGCCTCGCCCACGATGGCGATGGAGGGCTCCCCATCCAGCAGCGCCCGCACGCCCTCCCGGTAGACACGGTGATCGTCGGCGATCAGCACCCGTATCGGCTCGCTCATGGCTCACCCATCATCGTAGCGGCAACCGCGCCTGCACGCGCGTCCCGCCGCCCTCACCCGGCTCCACCAACAACTCCCCGCCGAGCTCCTCGGCTCGCTCGCGCATGGCCGTGATTCCGACACCGGCTTGGTAGCCGGCAGGCACGCCGATGCCGTCGTCGCGGATCTCCAGCAGGAGGGCATCCTCGGCCAGCGCCAGGACGATGCGACAGGAGCGCGCCCGGCCGTGTCGCGTAGCGTTCGCCAGAGCTTCGGCGCTGATGCGGTAGGCCGCCGCCTCGATGGCCGCGGGCAGCGCCGGCAGGTCGGCGGGCGCATCTACGGAGACGGCGCAGTTCTCAGGGGCGGCCTCGGCCTGCTGCCGGAGCGCGGCCACCAAGCCGTACTGATCGAGGGCCGGCGGGCGGAGGTCATAGGCGAGGCGGCGGATATCGGCAACAGTTGAGCGCACGAGAGTCTTCATCTCGCCGAGGAGCGCGTCGGCCACGGCCGGGTCGCGCTTGGCCGCAGCGCGGGCCTGATCGATGCGCTGGATGAGGCTGGCGACGGTGGGGCCGACCTCGTCGTGGAGCACGCGGCGCAGGCGACGGCGCTCCTCCTCGCGGGCGAGCACCAGATGCTCGCGAGAGCGCCGCAGGTCGACCGTGGCCCGCTGCAGGCGACGGTGCAGGCGCAGGGCGTGGGCGGCGGCGCCAGCCTGATGGGCAAGGGCGCTGATCAGGCGGCGGTCGGCGGGAGAAAAGCCGGCGTCGCCGGCCCGCGGCGCGAGCAGCAGCCGGCCCACCGCCTCGCCCTGGTGGATCAGATCCACCGCCATGACAGCCTCGCCGGGCGAAACGCCGACCTCGGCCACAATCTCAGCCCCCTCCGCTTCCCGCAGGGCCACAGCGACGTAGGGCAAGCGCATGGCGTCGCGCACAGCCTCAGCCAGGGTCTGCATCGCGCTCTCGGGCGCGAGGGCCGCCTCGAGGCGCTCGCCGAGCCGGGCGAGAGCGGCATAGGGATCGTCGCGTTCGCCGTAGAGCAGGCGGCTCACGGCCCGCTGCAGCCGCTCCCGCAGGGGGTGGAAGAGCACGGCCACTACGCCCGCGGCCACAAAGGCGATGAGCGGGTCGGCCAGCGGGCGCAGGAGCAGGCCGAGGCCAGCCACGAGCAGCAAGTAGAGCGCGCCAACGCAGAGCGTGAGCCCGGCGTAGAGCAGGGTACGCTGCACGATCGGGTCGAGCTCCCAGAGGCCGGAGCGCAGCACGGCCACGCCCATGCTCACGGGCAGGGAGAGCATCAGCAGCAGGCGCAGCCCGCCGCCAGCCACGGCGTACCACGGCAGCGCACGGCCAGGATCGCCCAAGGCGGGAAAGAGGCGAGGCAGGACTACAAAGGCGAGAGCGGCGCCGTAGGTCACCGCCGCGCCCCAGACGACCCAGCGAGTCTGCTGGCGCTGCACGGGCGTGGCGACGCGCGCGTAGCGGTAGAGTTGGGTGGCGAGGGCCGCGCCGATGCCGAGCATGGTGAGGGCGAACTGGCGCATGGGCGGCCATGCGCGCGGGTCGAGCGGGGCGCCGGGGAGGAGCAGCGCGGCGAGGCCCCAGAGGAGCCAGACGGCGAGCAGCAGCCAGGCGAGGCGCGGCACCGGGCGGCCGTCGGGGAAGATGATGTAAAAGCAGATGATCAGCGCGGCGCTGCCGGCGGGGGCAGCAAAATCGGCGGGCACGCGGGCGCCCGCGAGCATGGCGAGGGCCTCGGCGGCCGACGGGATGGTGGCGCCGATCACCATGAGGGTGAGGGCGGTGAAGAGGGCCACCGGGTCGTCGGGGCGGCGCCAGACGATCAGCAGGGCGGCTGCGGCGCAGGCGCCAAACTTCACGAGCTCCAGGGCGACGAAGTAGAGCGGCGGCAGGCCAGCGAGGCCCGCACGAGCGAGGGCCGCCTGCTCCTGGCCGCCCGCGAGCCCGATGAGGAAGTGGGCCGCGGCGAGCAGGGCCAGGACGGCCCAAACGGCGCGCACGACCAGCCCACGGCGGCCCCGCAGGCTAGTTGCGAGGGGCCGCCGCGGATCGGCGTCGGGCGCCACGGCGTTGGCCGAAGATGAGCGCATAGCTGTGGGGCTATTGTACCCGAAGCTCGCGGTCGGCAGGGCCGTGAGGCGTCGCGGCGCGGCGCTGGAGCCTCGCCTCCTCTTGAGAGCCGTGCCGGAGCCAGCGGAAGAGCAGCAGGTGACCGAGGAGCGCAGCCATCACCAGGAAGACCGGCAGCCAGACGAAGGGCGCCTCAGCGACAATGGTGTTGGCGGGGCCTTCGTGGAAGGCGCGGAAGGGCACGGGCGTGGAGAGGATCGCGACGACGACGATATTGACTAGCAGGCCGAGGCCGAGTAGGTTCCAGAGCAGGGCGCCCCAAGCCGGCAGGCGCCCGCGGGCGACGAGCCATGCCACGGGGATGGCCGTGATGCCGGTGAGGATGTCGAAGTTGCGCCCGGCGAAGGTCATCTGGACCGGCACGATCCCCGCCTGCTCCATCTGGAAGAGGAAGAGCTCCAGCGGCAGGCGGAAAGCCTGGAAGCCGATCAGGGCGGCCACGCCGAGACCCAAGGCAAGGCGCTTCCCGACCGCTGAGAAGGCGGCCGACAGGGTGAGCAGGAGCGAGACGGCGACGAGCAGGAACAACGGCGGCGGCAGCCTGGCGAAGTCGCGCAGCAGGCCGCCGCCGGCGAGCGTGGCGGTGATACCGAGCCACGCGCCAAGGGCGAGGAGGGTGCCGATGGTCCAGGCTCGCGTGGCGCGAATAGGCTCGCCGAGGGCGCGGCCGGCGCGGTGGACACCGGCGACGATCGCAAAGAACACAGCGGCGACGACCGCCAGGAAGAGGGCCGTGGCCGAGAGTGGGGCTGCACTCATAAGAAGGTGCCTTTCTGCGGCGTCTGCCGCACCTACAAGCGAAGGATCTGGCACCATCCTAGCGGCCCGGCTTCCCAACGAGAACATGGCCCGCTCACAACGCGACCGGGAAGATGTCCCGGGAGCCCGATGAGGGCGTCACAGCAACCTATGGGAGGGAAAGAGCCCGCAACGCGCGGCCTGAATACCGTGGGGGTGCCGGGGCTGTAGCATAATGTAGCAATGAAGCTACGGCGCTTGAGGCTAAAGGCTTCCAGCAGCTGGTTGCGGCATAGGCGAGGCAGGCCCTCAGCTGGGAAGTATGTAGCTCGCGATTTCTCGCTCCTCCTCCTGCTGGCGCTACTGGCCAGCTGCGGCGCGGCCGCT
>DAOUGF010000609.1:0-3208 GCA_034429295.1 Chloroflexaceae bacterium | reverse complement strand
CAGTGCCGTGCCGCCGCTGATCTGCTACCTCGTCTCATCGTCGGGCTTGAGCCCTGGCTGAGCGCGGTGGCTCTCGTCCGCTGGTTGCGCCCTGCACGTTCCGGCGTGCCGACGCCAAGCTTTCCAGAACCCAGTGTGCGGAGGCGGAGGCACAACCGATGCGTACACACCACCCCGACCGCAGATCCGCCACCGGCCGAGGCGGATGGCTCTGCCCGTCGATCAGACGGGTACGCCGCCAGGTGGTGGCACGGTACGGCCTTCCTGCTTGGGGGTGGTCCGGAGGGGGCAGCCGCCCCCTCCGGCGGGGAGCGCGAGGGGCGGAGCCCGCTCGCATCCCCACTCACCGTGCAGGTGGTACTGGTTCGGGGCAGCGCCCCGAGGCACGCAGCGGGGTGCAGGGGGCAGCGCCCGCCTGCATGTGCACGCACCGCGCAGGTGCCGCCCACCGCGCAGGTGATGCCCGCCTGCAGACGCACACACCACGCAAGTGGTACTACTCCGGGGCAGCACCCCGCCGCAGCCACCGGCACGCATACAAAAGGGCGCCAGCTGAACTGGCGCCCTCGTAGGTCGAGATGCGGAACTATGGCAAGGTCGTGGTATTCGTCATAGTATCCGTGCCGGTGCCGGGATCAGCGGGATCGGTTGCGCCGCCACCGCCGCCACAGCCGCCGAGCGCGAGGGCCGCCGCTAGCGCGAGGGCCCAGAGCCAGCGTAAACGCCAGGTCTTCATAGGGTTTCGCTCCTTTCGATCCTTACGTTACACCGCCTTAAAGCGGTGCCAGTGGCGCGCACGCGTGCGCGAACGCCACTAGCGCCTAGTGCAAGCCCCGCACCACGAAGGCGCTCTCATTGTCCGTATTATTCCTACATACTGTCGGGAACCCCCGAATCGTGGCATAGCGAGGCCACCGCTGCGTCGGCGCCCAAAGAGAAGCGCCCCCGGAGATAACCGGGGGCGCGGCGAACGAGCGGCCAGCGATCAGGCCGTCCGCTTCTCCAACGAGCGGCTGTGCGGGCGAACGAAGGACAGCAACCAGGCGAAGAGCCTGCGCCATCCGCTCTCATGCTCCACTACCACCCGGCCGCTTCGCAGCAGCCGGCTCCGACGGATCGAGCTGGCGACCCGCTCCTCGTGCAAAATACGCGCGGAGAGCAGTATATAGGGATCCATAGTCCCTCCGGACTGAATTCACAGAAGACGTTGTGAAATTGGGCACAGAGGCGGCGTGCCCGGAGGAACTATAGGGATCAGCAGTTACAGCCGAGATACAAGCAGGCCGCGGGTGCTACTCGCCACCCACGGCCCGCTCCCGCGGCTCGGGCTCGGCGCTAAAGCCGGCGGGCGGCGGGTCGTCGAGCGGAGGGCGGCGAGGTAGCTGAGGCTCGCGCCGCGGCCCCACAACAATCCCGCCCGCCATCACAGTTTCGAGGTCGCGGGCGAGCGCCGCCTCGTCGAAGATCATGGGCGCCTGCTGCTCCCGGGCCACCTTCGCATAGTGCCGGCCCGCGGCGATCACTCGCTGGCGACGGGCCTCATCGCCAGGAGCCGCCTGCAACTCAGCCAATGCGGCGCGATATTCGGCCCGGGCCTGATCCATGGCCTGCTGCTGCCGGGCTCGCGCCCGCGCGAGCAACGCCAGAAAGCCGATAAAGGCCGCGAGCACTGTAAAAAGGCAGTAGCCAGCCATTTCCATCTGTACGCTCCATCATTGTCTTGCCGTTGATGGAGGGTAGTGAGATGCTGATATCGACGATGATGCTAGACGCCTGCTGAACCTCCAACCCCGGTGCTACCGAAGGACGCGCAGCGCCTGCCTGCGAAGCGGACGCTGCTGATGAGAAGAGTGCGACACCTCTACGCCCGATGACACTCACGTCAACGAGGAAGGGTCACTAGCAACTCCTGCACGAGTCGAGGCACTTATGGATCGGCGGATCGGCGCGAAATGCACCTACAAGAACGAGGCGCCGAACTTTTTTATGCACAGGTTGCGTGCCGGTGTGGCGCTTTGAGCGCCGCCGCAATGGGCAGATCGGCGGGCGGCATCGCGTAGTCCGCCAGATCTGCGGGGGTCACCCAAGCCACCGCGTCGTGGTCGCTGAGCCGTGGCTCGCCGGCGATTATGCTGGCGCGATAGCCCTGGAGCTCGATGCCATCGTCGTAGCCGGTGGCGAGGTAGGCGCCCACCTCCACCGCCAGGCCAAGCTCCTCGCTGAGCTCGCGCACCAGACATGCGGCGGGCGTCTCGCCCGGCTCCAACTTGCCGCCGGGAAACTCCCACAGCCCGCCGTGGTGCTTCTCGGGCCGGCGCCTGGCGATCAGCACCGCTCCATCAGCCCGAGTGATCACGGCGGCCGCGACGACCACCCTCAATTCCATGATGACAGTATAGCAGGCCGCAGGGAAAAACGGAATGATCCTTCCGCCTTCCGTGCTATACTGAATCGCGAAGTGTGGGCGGCAGGGATGGAGGGCGCAATGGCGGGCGTGGATCGGCACGGGCCACAGGACGAGGCGAAGCCTCCGCGCGGCGACGCGCAGCGGAACCTGGAGCGGGTGCTGCGGGCGGCCCAGGAGCTGTTCGCCGAGCGGGGCCCCGAGGTGAAGATGGGCGAGGTGGCAGCCCGGGCCGGCGTGGGCGTGGGCACGATCTACCGCCGCTTCCCCAGCAAAGAGCAACTCTTCGCCGCGGTGAGTGAGGCCGCCTGCGCAGATACGCGCCACTGCCTGGCCCAAGCCGCCGACGACGCGACCGATCCCGCCGCCAAGCTGCGGGCCATCGTCGTCGCCCATTACCGCCATAGCCTCCACCTCGCCCCCCTACTCGACAGCACCGACGCGCCTACGCAGCGCGGTCTCTACCCCGCTCTACACGCCCTGCTTGCCCAGGTGATCGCCGCCGGCCAGGCTCAAGGCCGCTTCCGCGTCGGCGATCCGCCCGTCCTCGCCGCCATGGCCGTCGAGTTGCTCGACCCACGGGCGGTGCTGCGCCTCTGCCGCCTCGCCGGCGACTGCGACGCCGCCGCTGAGGGCGCCGCCGACTTCATCCTCGCCGCCCTTTGCCCTACCTCCTGAGGCCGTACTTGCTCACCTGAATGGGGCGGCCCGTCGTGGCCGCCCTTCCTCGCACAAGCATCGTAGCGCCGCGGGCGTGACGAGCCGCCCTTGCTACGGCCTATGCTATAATCGCCGCCGATGCAA
>DAOUGF010000608.1:0-4597 GCA_034429295.1 Chloroflexaceae bacterium | reverse complement strand
GCCGCCGTAGGAGAGGAACGGCAGCGTCAGCCCGGTGAACGGGATCAGCGAGGTGGTGACGGCGATATTGATCAGCGCCTGGAAGCAGATCCAGCTGGTAATGCCCACCGCCACCAGCGCCGCGAAGGGGTTCGGCGCCCGGCCGGCGATGCGGAATCCGCGGTAGGCGATGATCGCGAAGGCGGTGAGCACGGCCACGGTGCCGACCAGCCCCAACTCCTCGCCGATGATGGCGAAGATCGTGTCGGTGTGGGCTTGGGGCAGCCAGTTGAACTTCTGCCGCCCCTGGCCCAGCCCCTGCCCGAAGATCCCGCCGCTGCCGAGGGCGAAGAGCGCGTGGATGGGCTGGAAGCCGAAGCTGTCGTAATACTTCCATGGGTCCTGGAAGGCCAGGATGCGATAGTTGCGGAAGCCGATCACATTCACCAGCAGCCAGAAGGAGAAGGCGCCCAAGCCGGCCGCGCCCGCCACGTGCCAGAGGTTGGCCCCCGCGGCGAAGTAGATGATACCGCCGATCACGACCAGCACTAGCGCCGTGCCCAGGTCCGGCTGCATCATCACCAGGCCGCAGACCAGGCCGAGCATCACGCCGAAGGGGATGAGGCCGTAGGTGACGTTGCCGACCTTGTCGCTGCGCCGGGAGAGCCAGTCGGCGAAGTAGATGATAATCGCGAACTTGGCCAGCTCGGCGGGCTGGATGCTGATCAGGCCGAGCACCCCCTCGCCGAAGCGGATCCAGGAGCGGGAGCCGTTCACCTCGGTCATCGAGGCGGGCAGGATCAGCACCAGGAAGAGCAGCAGCAGCGCTCCGCCCATCAGATGCACCGAGTAGCGACGCCAGAAGCGGTAATCGATCCGGGCGGCCACCAGCAGGCCCACCGTGCCGATCATGGCGCCCATCAGCTGGCGGATGAGGTAGTAGTACTGGTTCTCGTGCAGGGTGTAGGCCTCGACGAAGCTCGCGCTGTAGACCATCACCAGGCCGAGGGCCACTAGCGAGCCGACGGTGGCGAGCAGCACGTAGTCGGGCCGGGTTGTGCGGTCGCTCATGGGGTTCTCTATCTCTACACCGGGCCGGACCAATGGCGAATGGCCAACCACGTCAACTCTTCATTAGCAGCAGGACAACGGGCGCGGACCTGCGGCCCGGCCTTGGTCTCTGGCCCTTGGGCTTTTGTCTGAGCCCGCCAGAACGCTCAGCGCCGGCTCCTATGCCGCACCCGGCAGCAGCACGGCCAGGGCGATCAGAGCGATGCCGAGGGCTGCGGCGACCGCCCATCCCCAGGCGGGGAGACGGCGCAGGATCAGCGGAGGGTAGATCTCCCGATCGATGGCGATCCGCGGCGCCAGGGCGTAGCCTGCGATCAGGCCGGCAGCCAGGCCACCGAGATGGCCGAAGTTGTCGATCACGCCGGGCGAGGAGAAGCCGATCAGCAGGTTGATCACGGCGATCGTAACGATGCTCTGCACCTGCATGCGCCCGCCCTCGCCGAACAGCCGTCGGTTGAGGTAGAAGAAGACACCGAGCGCGCCCATCAGCCCGAAGATCGCGCCGCTGGCCCCCACCGAGGGCGACGGCGAGAAGAGGTACGAGGCGACGCTGCCGCCCACACCGGCCAGAAAGTAGATCGCCAGGAAGCGCGGCGTGCCGTAGATCCGCTCGCTCTCCGGGCCGAGGGCATAGAGGGCATAGGCGTTGAAGAAGATGTGGATCAGGTTGCCGTGCAGGAAGGTCGCCCCCACCAAACGCCAGAGCTCGCCGGCGGCGATCAGGCTGTTCTCCTTGGCGCCGAGCAGGATCAGCGCCCCCAGCGAGGGCTGAAAGAGGCTGCCGCTAAGCACGCAACTCAGGATATAGACCAGTACGATCGCCACGAGCAGGGCCCTGGTGGCCTGTGCCGGCGGCTGCTGGGGCCGCACCCTGGGCGGGCCTGGCACAACGTTCGCCTGGGCTGGCGGCGGAGGACCAACCAACTCAGGGGTATCGGCCGGCCGTGCCGGTTCCTCCTCGCCCTGCGAGTGCCGTGGCCCGAACTCCTTCTCCAAACGCCGTATCACCGCATCGAGCTCCTCGTTATCGTCGGATGTCTGGGTCATAAGCTTGCGACGATCCGCCGGAACTCCTCCCCGCGGTGGAACTCGTTGCGGAACATGCCGAAGCTCGCGCAGCCCGGTGAGAGCAACACTGTGTCGCCTGGCTCGGCGAGGCCCCGCGCTGCACGGATGGCCTGCTCGAAGTCGCCGTAGGGGCCAAGGACGAAGGTCGAAGGGCCAGACTTGTCCATCTCCGCCGCCCCGCCTTGATCCCTGGTCGTTGATCCTGGGGCAGCCGGCGCCCGCACCGCCTCCAACAGCCGCTCCGTGGCGCTGCCCTCCAGCAGCACCAGCGCCTTCACGCGCCTGGCGATCGCCGCGCCGAGGGCCGTGAAATCGAGCTCCTTATCGGCGCCACCCGCGATCAGCACGATCGGGGTGCTGATCGCATCGAGGGCTGCCAGGGCCGCCGCCGGGTTGGTGGCGGTGGTATCGTTCACATAGCGCACGCCGTCGAGTTCGCGCACTGGCTCCAGACGGTGCTCCACGCCCCGAAACTCGCGCAGGGCCGCCGCGATCGCCACCCCGTCCACGCCGAAGGCGCGGGCCAGGGCTGCCGCCAGCATGGCGTTGTAGAGGTTGTGGCGGCCGGGAAGCCGTAGATCATCGGCCCGGAACAACTCCTCGCCCTCCAGCCCGGCCCGCTCGCCGAAGGCGGCTGCCATATCGTACCAGCGCACCGCCTCGCCGCGGCGCTCCACCGTTGTGGGCACCTCCCGCATCACCAGGTGGGGATAGCGGTTGCGCTCCCGCGACCACTGCGGCCCGGCGCCCACCCAGATCGGCCGCCCGCCGCGCCGCTCCAACTCCGCGTTCCAGAGCGGCAGATACTCGGCGGTGCCGTCGTCGGCGCCGTTGAGCGCGATCACTCCGTCCGGCGGCTGGTGCCAGTAGATCTGCCGTTTGGCCGCCGCGTAGGCCTCCATCGAGCCGTGCCAGTTCAGGTGGTCCGCCGAGAGGTTCGTGATCAGGCTATAGCGCGGGCTCAGCCCGGCCTCGCCGAGCCGCTCCAACTGGAAGCTGGAGAGCTCCAGCACAACCGGCGTCGTCTCCGTGATGCTGTCGAGCGCCTCGAGGGCGGAGACCCGTAGATTGCCGGCGGCCACCGTGTCGGGGTGGCGCTCCCGCAGCATGGCGGCGAGCATAAGCGCCGTGGTCGTCTTACCCTTCGTGCCGGTCACGCCGAGGATCGGGCCGCGGCAGGCGCGGAAGAAGAGCGTCATCTCCGTCTCGATCGCCGCGCCTGCCGCACGGGCCGTGGCCAGCCAGGGCGAGTTCGGGCGCACCGCCGGGTTCGCGACCACAATCTCGCTCGAGGCGAAGTCAGCCTCGCGGTGCTCGCCGAGCGTGTAGCGCACCGTGGCGCCGAGCGCCTGGGCAGCCGCATCGAGCGCGGCGAGCGGGGCGGCCAGGGCCTCGCTCGAGGCCAGGTCGGTGACGGTCACCTCGGCGCCTTGGCGGAGCAGCCAGCGGGCAACCCCCAGGCCTCCGCCGTGCACCCCCAGCCCCATCACCAGTACGCGCTTGCCGCGAAGATCCATAAGAAGCGAGAAGTGAGAAGTGCGAGTGAGAATCCTGCAGGGGCTTCCTGCCGTCTCAGCGCTCGCCGCTCACCTCGACTACGCGGCGGCTGCCGGGCTTACCGCCCGCTGTCCACCGCCTCCTGGCTGCCACTTTCTCACTTCTGCCCGCTGGCCGCTCACTTCTCATTTCCTCCCGTCTCCACCACCTGTGTCGCCGGCGTCATATCGGCTCGCTCGGGGGCGGCAGGGGTGGCGAGAGTGATAGCGATCGAGATGCCGATCATCGCAGCCACGGCGCCGATCAGCACAAAGCGCTGAGTCACCTGCACCTGGCTCCAGCCGAGCAACTCAAAATGGTGGTGCAGCGGCGCCATCTTGAAGATCCTGCGGCCCTCGCCGTAGCGCCGCCGCGTCCACTTGAAGTAGCCGGTCTGCAGCATGCTGGAGCATGCCTCCACCACAAAGATCACGCCGACGACGGGGAGCAGCAGCCACTGCTGCGACTGCAGCGCCACCAGGGCCAGCGTGGCCCCAAGGGCGAGCGAGCCGAGGTCGCCCATAAAGACCTGGGCCGGGTGGGCGTTGTACCAGAGGAAGGCGGCGCAGGCGCCCACCAGCGTGAAGCAGAAGGCCATCAGGTTGGTGAGCTGCGGCTCCGCGAGGAAGGTCATCACGCCATAGGCGGCGAAGGAGAGCGTCAGGTTCCAGCCGGCCAAGCTATCGAGGCCATCGGTGATATTCACCGCGTTGGAGATGAAGACGATGATCAGAGTGGCGATCGGGATGAACCAGGGGCCGATGTTGCGCTCGCCGAAGAATGGGATCTGCACGAGACCATCATGGCCGAGGCCGAAGGGAGGCGGCAGGTAGAGCGCCAGGCTGGCGATAAAGGCCACCGCCATCATCAGCCAGAACTTGTAGCGTACCGTGAAGCCGTAGGTCTTCGAGCGCGAGCCGGTGAGGGTCATCCAGTCGTCCAC
>DAOUGF010000607.1:0-10259 GCA_034429295.1 Chloroflexaceae bacterium | reverse complement strand
TCACCAAAAACCTACCCCTCAAAGGGCGAGGCCCCTGGCGCGGGGGGTGTCGGGGGGCGGGCGTACGCCCCCTGACAAATCAAGCGGGGGGCGGGATGCCAGCCCTGCAAGTAGACGTGTCACAGGCCCCTGGCACAGCACTGGCTTCCTACTTGGGGTCCAGGGGCGAGGCCCCTGGCGCGGGGGTGTCGCGGGCACGCTCGCTCCCCGACAAACAAGCGGGGTGTGGGGCGCCAGCCCCGCAGCAGGCGTGGGCAGTCTGCCCACCCCAACACCCGCTGCCTCCCCACCGCACAGCAACGCGCCCCGCGCTTACGAAGCGCAGGGCGCAGCGAGGCTGTCGTCACGATGGAGCTACGCGCTGCGGCGCATCCAGCCGAGGTAGAGACCAGCGCCGATCAGCAGCAGCGGCAGCCAGATCAGCGAAGCGCCCATGAACGCCGGCAGGTTGGCGATAGCGACGATGATCCCGACGGCGAAGAGGATCACTGCGGGGATGATGGGCCAAGAGCTGTGCACCTGGCACATCATCTTGCCGATGCTGTAGATCGCCAGGAAGCCCAGAGC
Organism: Chloroflexaceae bacterium; assembly: GCA_034429295.1. Lineage (GTDB taxonomy): Bacteria > Chloroflexota > Chloroflexia > Chloroflexales > Chloroflexaceae > OHK40. Next base: position 9,692 of record DAOUGF010000607.1, on the reverse strand, counting down.
GAGGCCCCAGAGCACCGACACACCACCCGTCATTCCGGCGAAGGTGACGCCCACACTCAGCCCGGCCAGGATGCTGCCGGGGATGATCAGCCCGTAGATGTGCCGCCAGAAGCCGAAGAAGAAGAAGACCGAGGCGATCGTCAGCAGGATCATCCCCGCCTCGATCTCGAGGTTCAGCGAGACCAGCCTGCCCAGCAACATCAGAGCGCCGATGCCAATCAGCCCCATGCCGAGCATATTCGGGCGCTCTCTGGTGGGCGCGCCCGATGCGGCCGCCGCAGGCCCGTGATAGCCAACGCCGCTCGGCAGGGTAAGGTGCTGCGTCTCAATACCCGCCGACGAGCGCTCCGCCTGGCGGACTCGCTCAGTGTCCTGCTCGCTGTACTGATCGCTCATGCGCTCCCTCCCTAAATTCTCATTTGCTATTCATCTCTCCGACGATCAGCCGTACGCGAGTGTTGCAGCCTAGCTCGTCCCGCCGTAGGCGCTCCCCTCCGTCACCCGCATGAAGATATCCTCAAGGTCGCTCACCTGGCCGGCGAAGTAGGTCACCTGCACGCCCGCCCCCACCAGCCGGGCAAGCAGCGCGCTCACCGCCTTGTCGCCCCCGTCCACGTCGATCTGCAGGTGGGGCGGGGTGGCCTCAGGCAGGGTCCGCACCTCGAGCACATGCGGCATCTCGCGCACCAGCGCCGCGGCCGCCTCCAGCGCGTCGCCCATGCTCGTCTCGTCATCGGGCAGGATGTGGACATCATAAACGCGGTGGGGCTGGAGCGAGCGCATGATCGTCGCCACATCGCCGGAGGCCAGCAGGGTGCCCCGCTCGATGATCCCGATATGGGTGCTCATCTCGGCCAGCTCGGTGAGGATGTGCGAGCTGATCATGATCGTCTTGCCCATGCTGCGCAGCTCCTTCAGCAGCTCGCGCAGCTCCACGCGGGCCCGCGGGTCGAGGCCGCTCGCCGGCTCGTCGAGGATGAGCAGCGCCGGGTCATGGAGCATAGTGCGAGCCAGGCTCAGCCGCTGCTTCATGCCGCGGGAGAGGCTCATCACCTCGGCATCCTTCTTATGGCTCAGGTCGACCAGCGCCAGCAGATCGTCGATCAGCTTGGGGCGGCGGGCCGCAGGGATGTTGTAGGAGGCGGCGAAGAAGTCGAGATACTCGTGGGCCTTCATGCTGTCGTACACGCCGAAGAAGTCCGGCATAAAGCCCACCGAGCGCCGCACCGCGGTCCGCTCCCGCGTCACCGAGTAGCCCGCCACAAAAGCCTCGCCGCCGCTCGGCTCGAGCAGCGTGGTGAGGATGCGCATGGTCGTCGTCTTACCCGCACCGTTCGGCCCGATAAAGCCGTAGATCGCGCCCTGAGGGATCTGCAGGTTCAGGTGGTTCAGTGCGAGCGTATTGCCGTAGCGGCGGGTAAGATCTCGCGTCTCGACGATCGATGTCATACATCTAGCCGGATGATATAGAGTGTCTCGCCCTGCTGCCGGCTGACCTCGCCATCGATCTGGGTCTCGATCAGCGAGCCGTCGGCCCAGCCGAGCAAGTAGACGCCGTCGGTTTCGGGGAAGCCCTTCTCGCCCTGGAAGGTCGGCCCGCCCAAGCTGAAGCGGTCGTAGCCGAACAGGCTGTACAGCACCCGGTCGCGATTGAAGCGCCCTCCCTGGGAGAGCGCCACCTGGTCGGGGAAGTTCCGCAGCGCCCCGCTCAGATCGACCTGGGCCGTATCGCCCGGTCCAAGTGCGCCGAGCTGCTGGGAGGAGGCGCCCATCACCACCTGCACATCCCGCAGCTCCGGCCCGCCCTCAATGCGCAGCTCGCCCCGCACGACGTCGCCGTCCAGGCTCAGGCTGCTCGTCACCGTTGGTGCGACCTCCACCTCCTGCTCCACCATCAGGGTGCGCAGCGCGGAGACATCGATCAGCAGATCGCGCACCTCAGTGCTGGCGCCGTCGCTCGTCACCGGCAACTCACGGAAGGAGAAGCCCTCGAAGGAGCCGGGTGTAACCAGGGCCTCAGGCGAGAAACGCATCACGTAGCTGCGCCGCTGGGGCGAGAAGACCCCGAGGAAGCCAGTGGCCTGCCCACGGCTCTGGCCCTCCACGCTCTGCACCACGGTCAGCTGAGAGATCTGCGGACGCGTGCCCCGCAGCACGAAGCTGGCCCCGTAGGCCGCGGCGAGGAAGAGCGCCACCAGCAGCGGCGTCGTCGCCCAGGCCAACTCGATCCGGCCCATGCGCCGCAGCACCCAGAAGTTGAGCGGCCCCACCACGACGATATAGAACACCATCAGCAGGAACAACACGCTGGCCGGGGGCAGGCGCAGGGCCGCGAGCTGCAGCGAGTCGCGCAGCAGGTTTTCGTTCCGCTGGCGGAAGCTGGCGCCAAGCAGCGGCCGCGCCTCCGCCTCCAGCGCCGCCTGCCAAAGCGCGGCCTCGCCGGCCCAGGTCCGCGGCGCAGCCAGGTCGAAGGCGGCGAAGAGCACCCGGCCGGCCCCCTCATCGCGAGCCGCGATCAGGTTGGCCTCGTCGAGGGCGGCCGCGCCAGGGCGCAGGGTCACCTCGCTGGCCGTGAGCTCGGGCAGGTTCACCGTCTGCCCCTCCTGGCCGGCCAGCCGCGCCAGAGCGGCGCCTGGCACCGCTGCGCGCAGGGGGCCTACATCCACCGGGAGCAGCGCATCCAGACCGGGCGCCGTGCGCTCGGCGTGCGGCCCGCCGCCAACCACCAACTGGCCGCCCAGCCCCGTCCAGAGGGCCAGGGCCTCTAGCTGCGCCGTCGTCAGCTCGGCAGTAGCGAGATCGTGGAGGAAGAGGGCGTCGATGCCGGCGAGCAGCGCCGCGTCCTCCGGCAGGCGGGTCGCGGCGATATGGATCACTTCCGTCGTCAGGCCGGGGAGCAACTCCGCCGCCCGCAGGCTGTTGAGCAGCGAGGGATCGCTGCTCACAACCCCCACCGCGAACAGATCGCTGAACAGCGGGTCGAGCCGCACCTGCTGGCGCAGCAGCTCCGCGCCCTCGCTGACGAGCGCGACCGTGGCCGTGCGCTGGGACTCGCTCGTCACCACAGGGAAGGTCACCCGCTTGCGAGCGCCGCGAGGCAGATCGAGCTCGTAGCGGAAGCTCGCCTCGGCCTCGCCGGGGAAGCGCCACTCGATGGTGCCCCGCAGATCGCCGCCATCGTTGGCCGCCACGACCGTAGCCGGGAACCAGTGACCGACACGATACTGGCCGGCGCCATCAAGGCCGGCCTCAACCTCAAGCGTTACAGGGAGCTGCTCCTGGGCGCGGGCGGGGGCGCCCCCGAGTGCCACCGGCAGCGCCGCGAGGGCAAGAATCAGGATCAGCAGGCGCTTCACGGGGTCGTCCGTTGGTTCAGTTCGTCATGGCGCATCTGGGCGGCGTGGTAGCGCTCCAGCAGCGCCACAGTGTCTTCGAGAGCCTTGGCCTTCTCGCCCCGCTTGAAGGCAACAATATAGTCGTTGATCACCTGCACCACCTCGTTCGGGCGCGGCACGCGGTGGAAGGTGAACCTGCCGCCGGCGCCGGCCGTCTCCAGGAACACATCGCCGTACCCGAGCAGATTGCTGATAAAGGTGGTCTTGAAGAGTACATTGGTGATGTTGCCGAGGCTGGCCTGGCGCCGCTCCTCCGGGCCGTAAGGCTTCTTCTCGATGTCGATCACATTCGTGGGGCTCAGAATGTACTTATCGTTGCGGTAATCCTCGATCTCCCAGGCCGTCCAGCCAGCAAAGACCAGGAGAACCAGGACCGTGAGCACGCCGATCCAGACGGGGTTCTGCAGGAACATGCTTGAGAGCATGGCGATGCTGAACAGGCCGAGGATCAGCAGGGCGAGCGGCCCGAGCAGCGCCCGCAGCTGAAAGAGCCAGTGGGGGCGCCAGGTATACTCGTTCTTGCTCTCGTCGTACTCCGGGTTCTCGATGAAGAGGAAGCTAAGCAGCCGCATCGCGTGGGTCTGCGTAACCTTGGGGGTCATCTTCGGCTTCGGCGCCCGATTGTTATAGACTCGCTCCTCGATCAGCTGGTCGAGGGTATTCATGCTCATCCGCTGCCGCAGCCCCTTCACCTGGCCCATGATCTTCGACTGCATTTCCAGCGGCCCGGCCGCGGCGTGGAACTCGATATTACCGCCGATACGGGCCGACTTCACGATGATCGTGCCGTAGTTCAACAGGTGCTGGGGGTAAGTGGCCGTCTTGGCCGAGACGTCCTGCACATCCTCCAGAAAGATCTGCTCCTGCACCCGCCGCTCCAGCAGGCGCGGGATAAAGACCATATCGTTATCGAGTACAACCCGCTGGTTCGTGAGGATCAGCTCGTCGTTCAGCCAGTCGTAAAAGGTGAAGAGCATAAAGATCGCGCTGATCACCGTCAGCAGGATCAGCAGCGTGTTGAGCGAGTCGGTCTGTTGATCGCTGTAGAGCACCGGGTCGATGAAAAAGATCCGGCCGCCGTTGTAGCGATACCAGATGAGCAGCAGGAGCACCGCGCCCACGCCAACGATGAAGCCGCGGACACGGCTACTCTGCTTGCCGCGCACATAGAGCACCAGCCAGATCAGCAGCAGCCCGATGCAGATCGCCACCAGGATCCAGTTGAAGAGGTCGAGGCCGACCGGGGCGCCGGTGTCGGTGACGAGGAAGGCGCCGCCGATGGCGCGATAGAGCGCTAGGCCACCGAAGAAGAGCACGCTGAGCACCGGAGGGATCAGCCGTGCCACCAGCACCACCCAGTGGCGCCCGATCACGTGGAGGATCTCTTCATTCGGGCTGAGGTCGATCGCCGCCTCGGCGTCGAGCTGCAGCAAGTGGCGGAGCCAGTTCATCATGGGCGGCATGCTCCTGACGCCCGACCTGCTGGCCGGGCGGCTGCTACCGGCAACGGGCGATATAGTCGAGCACCCAGGCGACCTCGTCGTCGGGGGAGAGGCCGTCGGTCTTGAGGATCACGGCATCATCGGCCGGGCGCATCACATGGCGATCGAGGTCATCGCGCCGCGCGATCTCCTCGCGCACATGTTCCAGCGGCTGCGAGGCCTGGCGCTCGCTCGCTCGGCGGCGGGCTCGCTCGTCGAGCGAGGCGTCGAGGAAAAGCTTCAGCTCGGCGTCGGGCATCACGACCGTGCCAATATCGCGGCCCACCATCACCACGCGCCCGCGGCGGCCGATCGCCTGCTGCTGGCGCACTAACTCGCGCCGCACCCCGGGGTAGCGAGCGACGAGGGAGACGTGCCGCTCAACCACGGGATCGCGGATGGCCCACGTCACATCCTCGCCGTCGATCAGCACATCGTACTGCCGACCGTCGGGCTTGCTGGGCGGAGCCACCTCGATCGGGATGCGGGCGGCGAGCGCCTCAAGGGCCGCGCCGTCCTCGAGGTCAAGGTGGGCCCGCAGCGCGGCCAGGGTGAGGGCGCGATACATCACGCCGGTATCAAAATAGAGGTAGCCGAGGCGCGCCGCAAGCAAGGCGCCTAGCGTACTCTTCCCGGCCCCTGCCGGACCATCGATGGCGATAACCGAGGGTTGCTGCATAGCGTGCTGCTCGACGCCGGCTCATCTGGACAGGGCGAACTGGCCCTGGCGGCGCCTGGGGCGTCGATACGCATTATTCTAGCACGATGCAGCGAGAAGTGTTATCCCGCTCAGCTCGAACTGCGGAGGAACTGCAGGATCACATCCTCGGAGACCGTCCTGGACGACGCCTGATCGTCGGACGGCTGGCCCGGCTCGGGCGCGCCCTGCTGCAGCTGCCCCGCCCGGCCGCGGATGCGGTCGAAGAGTCCCTCGCCCCTCACGGCCAGCTCTGGCGGCGGCCCAGGGGGAGAGCTCACCGGCTCGCGCCGCAGGTCGATCACCCCGTCCAGGCTCATCTGCGCGGCAGCCTCGGCCATATCGATCCCGGCCCAACCGCAGCGCTCCGCGAGCTGGCGCAGCGAGGTGCAGCCGTCTATGCCGTCGAGCAGGTCGTAGTAATGGGGGCTAATGCGCCGCATGGCTATCTCCCGGCTCACCATAAGCAGCGGGAAGAGATCGAGCGAAGGGACGTAGCGGCGGATCTGCCGCCAGCGCGTGCTAAGCTGCTCGGCATGCTCCAGGTGGATGTCCACCGAGCCGGCGAGCGACACCTCATCGCTGACGACCTTGCTCGTGAAGCTGAAGTTGCCGGAGCTCAGCTCGAACAGCTCGCCAAGGGCCTCGACGCCGCGGGCTGGCCCACACTCAGCATGGTAGAGGTCACTGTCGCGAAAAAAGAGACGGCCCGCTGCGCCTGGCGCTTCAATCTCCAGCACGCCGGTGACGGAGCTGTAGATCACCATATCGATTAGTTCGCGCAGGGGGAATGTATCAAGCGTTCCTTCGAGCTTCACCGTGACGCTCCCCAAAGATATGGAATGTTGTAGTAGGAGGATGGGTAGCCTCATGTCGTAGACACCGGATCATAACACCGCCGGAACGCCGGGAACAACATGACCCGGGTACCGACCGCCACCCCCATATGGTCAGCCGCACTACTTACGTACGGGCGTCAATAGTAGTGTCCTGCCCGCTCGGCAAGCCGACGATCGCCATCAGCTTGAGGGCGTTGGTAGTGACAGCGAGCCCAGGGCGCAGCGTGTAGTCAAAGCGCATTTCGGGGCCCTCCGGCCCCTCCACAAAATGCTCGCTGAAGTGCGCCAGCCGGGCCAGATCGCCCATCTCCGCCAGAGCGAGGTCGTGGGTGGAGACGACGCCGATCGCACCGCACGCCACCAGATGGCTGATCACCCGGCGGGCCGCCACCAGGCGCTCGGCGCTGTTGGTACCCTGGAGGATCTCGTCGAGCAGGTAGAGCACCAGAGGGCCGCCGGCCCGGCGCGCCGCCTCGACCAGATCGACGATCGCCTTCAGCCGACGCAGCTCGGCCATGAAGTAGGAGACGCCCTGGGCGAGCGAGTCCTGCACCCGCATGCTGGTGGCGAGGGCGAGAGGCGGCAGGCGCAGTTCCTGGGCGCAGACGGGCCCACCAGCTTGGGCGAGGGTGACATTCACGCCGATCGCGCGGAGCAGCGTGCTCTTCCCCGACATGTTCGAGCCGGTGATCAGCAGGAAGCTGCCGGGCGGTCCTACGGCCACATCGTTGGGAACGCAGCGCTCGGGGGGCAACAGCGGGTGGCCGAGGGCGCGGGCGCTGAGGCGGGGCGGCTCGGCGGCATCAACCGTGGGGAAGGCCCAGGCAGGGTGATCATGAGCGAGGGCGGCCAACGCGGCTAGGGCCTCCCACTCGCCCAGGGCATCGAGCCACGGCCCGAGCCTGCGGCCAGATGCGCGCTGCCACCCCTCGGCCAGGGCGATGAACTGAAAGCCCCAGAGCAGCCCGAACTGCAGGGCGGGGTAGAGCAGCGAGCGGCTCAGCTCGGCGCCGGCGGCGATCAGGCTCAGGCGACGCAACTGCCGGTCGGCGCGCCCGGGGCCCTCCCCCATCCGGGCCTGGATGCTGCGCAGCGCGGCGGCCTGGGCGGGCGCGCTTGCCACCCGCTCGAAGACGGCGGCGTAGGCAGCCAGGAGCTCGCCGCGGTCGTAGAGTTGGGCAAGGGTTTCCTGGCCGCGCCAGCCGAACAGCATGGTGAGCAGGATGTTCAGCGCCAGGAAGAGCCCCCAGAGCGGCAGGGGCGTGAGGCCCACGGCTTGGGCGACGGCGCTCGCCACGAGTGCCAACGGCGAGAGACGGGTGAGCCAGAGCAGGATCGGGTTGCGGAGCAGCCATGGTTCGCCGGCGGCCCAGGCCGCGAAGCGCTCGTAGCGGGCCTGGCTCTCGCCGGCCTGGCCCGCGAGCACGGCCACGTCGTCGCGCAAGTCGAGCTGCGGGGCCAACTCGGCTACGGCCTCCTGGCGCTCCCGCACGCGCTCGGGCGGCGCCGGGCGCAGCAGCCACGCCTGCAGGGTGGCGAGGCCGGCGGGAGTGCGGGCGGTGCCGAGGAGGTGCTGGAGGGAGCTCGGGCCGAGCAGGTCGAGGTCGGCGGCGATATGACCCTCGTGCTCCCCCTGCGGCGCCGCCTCGCCGTCGGGTGCGGGCTGGCGCAGCGGAAGGGCCTGCCAGTCGCGGCGCAGGCGGGCCAGGCCCTCCAGGCTGAGCGCGTGGAGGGCGGCGAAGCGATCACGGCGGGCGCGCAGGTGGTTGTGGTAGGCCACAAGGGCCAGGAAGGCGGCGGCAAGAGGGGCGGCAGCCCAGGCGAGGAGGGGCAGGCCGCGCCAGAGCCCCAGCGCGAGGGCGAGGGCGGCCCCAGCGGCGACGAAGAGCCGCAGGTTAGCGACGCGGCTCCAGCGGGCGGCCTCCTGGTCGCGCAGGGCGGCGAAGCGCGCGGCCCGCTCCTCGTAGCGCTCCTGGGGCGATAGCGAGGGCATGCTAGAGCTCACCGCTCAGGGCCGCACCCCTGGGAGCCGACGCCAGAGCAGGCTGAGATATGGTGGCGTGGGCCGCGAGGGCCACGGCGCTGAGCAGCACCAGGCAGATCCAGACTAGATCGGCCATCAGAAGATGGACCAGCTGCATCCAGATCGGCGCCTTGAGCGTGACGTTGAGCCCGCCGAGCAGGAGTTGGGCGAAGAAGAGGCCCACCAGGCCCCACGCCAGACGACGGGCCTCCGGTTCGGGGCGCTGCGCGACGACGGCGCGAGCGAGGAATAGCGTGAGCAGGCCCACGAGCGTGGCTATCACCGGGTGGAACACCCGCATCTGCACCAGGGGGTGGGATTCAGTCGTGATCGGCTGGCTGACGCCGCCGGGGAGCGCGCCGAGCTGCAGGAGCGTGTCGCCGAGAGCGGTGATGGCGCCGCTAGAACCGACCACGAGCGTGCCGGCGAGGCTCAGGCCGAGGAGCAGCTGCAGCCGACCGTGGCCGCGCAGGGCAAGCGGGCGGCCGCCGGAGGCCCACCAGGCCGTGAGCGTGAGGGCGGCGAGCAGAAAGAAGGTGTTGGCGAGGTGAAGCGCGATCACAACGGCGCGGGCAACGGAGATGTTGGTGGCCACCAGGCCGAGCAGTACCAGCCCGGCGCCGATCAGCGCCTCGACGATCATGAAGGCGAGCGAGGCGATGGCGCCGCGGCGCACGAGGTGGCCGCGCTCGTAGCTGCGGAAGGCCCAGAGCGCCAGGGCGACGACGCCGAGCAGGGCGAGGCCGCTGGTGAGGCGATGGGTAAACTCAACAAGCTGCTCGACGGCGGGGGCGCGGGGGATCACCTGGCCGTCGCAGAGGGGCCAGTGCTCACCGCAGCCGGCGCCCGAGCCGCTGGCGCGGACATAGGCGCCCCAGAGGATCACGAGCAAATTGAAGGCCAGATTAGCCCAGGCAAAGCGGGCGAAAGGGGAGCGTGTCATGGCGGACTTTCTAGCAGGAGCGAGCGATCTGACGCGCGATTCCTGGGGCTATCATAGCATAGCAGGGCATGGGCAACGTCTATGGGGCGCTGCCGCCGTCGCGCCCGGCGTGGTGTCTGCGACACGGCTGCCCGCTCGGCGCTGCCCCCCGCGCCCCCCGGCAAAAGGGCTAGCGCCCCTCTGCACACCCCCAAGTAGGACGGCCGTACCGTGCCACCGCCTGGCGGTGTCCCCAACCCATCGACGGGCAGAGCCATCCGCCTCGGCTGGTGGCAGATTTGCGCTCGGGGTGGTGTGTGAGCATCGGTTGTGCC
>DAOUGF010000606.1:0-3483 GCA_034429295.1 Chloroflexaceae bacterium | reverse complement strand
GTGCCGACCACGGGCCGTTTACGCCCGTCCCAGGCGCAAAGGCCGCCTTCTATGAGGCGATGCGCGCTGTTGGCCTCTTCGAGGATCAAGGACTGCGGATGTCAAAAGCGCGTGTCGCGTGGGAGGGATTCGCGGCCGCCGAAGGGCTGAGCGAGGACATCATCCAGATCAGCAGCGATGCTGAACTGCTGCTCTACTTGTTTCTCGTGCGCGTGCTGCGCCTGGCCGATCAAGGGTCGCAGGAGCACGAGAGGTAGATGCAGAAACGCTCGGGCCGATGGACCTGTGTACTCTCAGTCGAGTCGATACCCTGTAGTAGTTTGTTACTACGGTTAGTCCATCTACTTTCAGTACTTTATGACAAGTCGTCGGAGCCGCAACCTATCACGTCTCGAGCATCCTCTTGACTCGTGAGAGAAACGCCCATATACTCCAATAGACCCTGAGGTCTATACGGATAGTCATATCTAGGGTGGGATAATATGGCGGCTCAAAAATCAGGTGTTCAGATCAGGCTGGACAACACCTCCATCGCAGTTCTCAAGGCACCCCTACGATAAGTCGAAACGGCGCAAGCCGAACAACAGACAAAGCGACAGAGCCAGGATAGCATTGCACCGATCGAGCGTCAACTCGAACTGCTCGTCGATGATACGCCTCAGAAGGGAGATGCCGATTGACCACCACCCTCCACATTCCTATCACGACGACGCCGATGGCAGCCCTGCTGGCAGGACATGGGCTGGCGAACTGGATATGGCAGCTTTGCCGCGAGGTGTTGGGTGATACAGTCCCGGTGCGCATCGCCAACGCCGGTCACAGCGTGCTCATCACCGTTGAGGCTGATCTGCGTTCCATTGAGCTGCCCTACCGACAGGCCGCCATACCGTGGATTCTCACCGCGAAGAACGGCCCCGCGCCCGACGGTGTCACAGTATTCGACTACGAGGAGCAGCGACGCCGCAATGCAGCCTACTACGATCGCCTGAAGGCGCTGCGAAAGGCAGGCGTCGATCTGCGCAAGCTGTCGCAGGAGCAGCGTGTGGAGCTGGAACAGCAGGCTCCCCACCCCTCGTGGCCGGTCGCCGCAATCATCAACCAGATGGGCGCCATCAACGCCTACAACAAGGCGATCGAGCGATGGACGTCATGCGCGCTGGTCTTCCCGGATCTCGTGTCGATCATCTGGACGATGACCAGCGGCGCACCGCACGCGATCGAGCAGGCCAGCTCGCAGTGGGAGTCGCTGGCGAAGCAGCACGGCCTGGAGCGGAGCCCGCTGCTCTCCGCGACTCAGGTGGTGAACCCCGAGCAGGGTAAGGGCGCTAACCGGGCCAAGGCCGACAAGCTCGACATCGGCGGCCTGGAGAGCTTCTGGCTCCTGGAGTACTTCAAGTACGCCGGCCTCTATCACGGCGCGCTGCCACGGACTGTCCAAGGGCGCAAGGATCGCAAGACGTACGTTCTGGTGCCGGCTGCGGGCGGGATCGAGCAGAACTGGCACCGGTCCGCCTTTGAGGCCTTCCAGCGGGAGTTCTGGCCCAGCAGCGCGATCAAGATGGACATCATGGCCTCGCTCCGCTACACCGCGCGGCTGCTGAGGGAGTGGGAGGGCGCACAGCGCAGCAGTGGGCGCCGGCGACGCGTCACTGACTACGTGGATGGTTTTGCGGTGGCCTCTTACAAGGATCTCGGCAGCGCCGTCGCAGTCATGAACGTCGCCAAGCTTGGTCTGCCGGACTGGGTGACGTTACCGGATAACGCTGATGACGCTCAGCGCCTGCGCGCCGAGCTCGAGAACCACCAGCGCCTCATCGGAGCGCTCGACGAGACCAAGGGTGAGGAGGAGCAACTCCTGCGCGACTACCGCGACTTTCTTACCAGCCGCGACCCGATGCTCCGCGCGTTCTTCGCCTTCACCGCCGGTTACGCCGGCCATGTGATGCGCAAGCTGAGCAAGAGGCAGCGCGTGCGCCGTTTGACCCTCGACAACCTGGAGGTGATCCTGATGGCCAACGAATCAGCCCGCTCGACCAAGCTCTCGCCGATCATCGAGAGCCCAGGCTTCCAGCACATCGCTACCGCGATCCGCCAGGCTACCGTGCTCCAGCAGTACTACAAGACCGAGCGCAACGACAACACCTACGACGTGCGCTATGGCCTGGCCGATGAGCTGCTGCGCCACGCACGCGACAACCGCGAATTCCTGCGCGCGCTCAGCGAGTTCCTCACTGACTACAGCAAAGAGAATGCGCGTGTGATGGAGCGCCACAAGAACAAGGGCTACCGCAAGCGCCTCCCCATTACCACCGAGGACATCGCCCAAGTGACGGCATTGGTCGATGCCTATGATGCACAGACCGTCGCCAGTCTATTGGTCGCCTTTGGCTACGCCCGCGACCCGCGTACCGACGAGCCCGCTGACCAGGAGGGAGCAGGCGCTGAGGGTGACAGTGCGGATCAGGCGGAGGATACGACCGATACCGATGCGGATGAGCCGTTCTAACACCAGGAGACTCTGCCATGCCTACCCCGATCTACTCGCTCTCGCTGGCTATCAACGCGACGCTGGACATGCACAATCTCAACAACGAGGGCAGCGAGGGCAATCAGCTCCAGACTCGGATGGTCGATATCGTCGGCGCTGACGGTGGCCTCTATAACGTCAACGCCATCAGCGGCGATATGCTGAAGCACATCCAGGCCGAGTACTTCTACAATCTAGCGCGCGAGCGTAAGCTGCCGCTCTGTGCTGGATGCCGGCTGTTCAACCCGAACCGCATCAACGCCGACCAGGCTTTCCTTACGCGCTCGAAAGAGCAGAAGTTGACGGACGCGCAGACCGTCGATGAGCTGCTGCGTACCTGCGCGATGGACGATGTGGCGGGCATTCTGATCACCGAGGGGGGGCGCTCCATCCCGCGGAAGAGCGTGATCGAGTTTGGCTGGGCGGTGGGCATCCCCGACGCCACGCGCGAGGGCCACAACCAGAGCTTTTTCCACGTGAAGTACGCGCCGGAGCGCAGCGAGGGCCAGCGCGGGCAGGATGCGACACGGCGTGTCCAGCGACGCGATGCGAGCGGCAGCGATGAGGGGCGCAGCGGTGGCGCCAACCTCCAGCAGGCGATCTTCCACCGCCCGGCCAACAGCGGCAGGTACGCTATCGTCTGTCACCTGGAGTTCGCCCGCATCGGCTACAACGACATTACCCAGAGCTACGCGATCACTTCCGAGGAGCGCACGCGTCGCGGACGAGCGCTGCTGGAGAGCCTGTTGCACACATTCGTGCAACTCAACGGCGCGATGCGTTCCGCGCAGCTCCCCCACCTGGTCACGCTCGAAGGCGCGGTAGCCTACTCGACCAAGATGCTGCCCGCGCCGCTGATCAGCCCCATTATGGACGACTACGCCGCTCAGATGACGGCCATCGGCAAGCTCCTCGGCGCCGGCAATGGGGTCACGGTTGCGCAATTCTCCTCGCTC
>DAOUGF010000605.1:0-1856 GCA_034429295.1 Chloroflexaceae bacterium | reverse complement strand
TCTGTGGCTCGTGGGCGATGCCCTCGATCGTCACCTCGCGGGCGATGGCGTAGGCTGCCAGCGCGGCGGGCGTGCGCTGCGACTCGGGCAGCCAGCCCCGATCGACGATCACCGCGGCCTCGCTCCCGGCGATGCGCAGCGGCGTGAGCAGGTGCACCCCGTCCACGCCGCTGTCGGAGCGCTGGCTGCGCAGGACCACGCTCTCCTCGTTGATGAAACTGCCGGTGACCCGCACCTTGCGCCCGATGAGGGCGGCGGGATCGGGTTCCTGGCCGGTGAGCGTGACGGGGTTCTGGTCAAGTAGGGCGACAGCGGCGGCGTTGGCGGCGCGGCGCTGCTCGAGGCGGTCGAGCTGCCAGAAGCCCAGGACGATCATCGTGGCGAAGATCAGTAGGGCGAAGAGATGTTTGAGCAGCCAGCTGCCGCTGAGTAGGCGATGGGTGGGCATGGCGGAGTTCTCTTTAGGCTGATGAGCCGACGGCTACAGTATACTTGAGATGCTATGGCAGAGCGAAAGCGTGTCTACATCGCCTACACCGGCGGCACGATCGGCATGGCCCGGCGCGACGACGGCTCCTACGAGCCGGCCCCCGGCTACCTGGCGCAGCTGATGGCGGATCTGCCGGAGCTGCGAGATCCCCGCGCACCGGAGTATTGTGTGCACGAGTACCCTGTGTTGCGGGACTCGGCCACGATGACTCCGCGGGATTGGACGGCGATCGCCGAGGATATCGCTGCCCACTACGCCGAGTTCGACGGCTTTGTGGTGCTTCACGGCACCGACACGATGGCCTACACGGCATCGGCGCTCAGCTTTATGCTGCGCAACCTGGGCAAGCCGGTAGTGCTTACCGGCGCCCAGATCCCGCTCTGTGAGCTGCGCTCCGACGGGCGGGAGAACCTGATCACCGCCCTGCTGATCGCCGCCAACGAGCCGATCCCCGAGGTCTGCCTCTCCTTCGGCAGCCAGCTGCTGCGGGGCTGCCGGGCCGTGAAGGTGAACGCCAGCGGCCTCGAGGCGTTCGACTCGCCGAACTTCCCGCCCCTGGCCAGGATCGGGATCAGCATCGAGGTGGATCGGCGCCTGGTGTTGCCGCCGCCGCCGCCGGATCTGCCCCTCGATGTGCAGCCGATCAGCCCTGCGGTGCGAGTGGGCGCCCTGCGGCTCTTCCCCGGCATCGCCGCGGCCACGGTGGAGGCCGTGCTGCAGCCGCTCCAGGGCCTGGTGCTGGAGACCTACGGCGCCGGCAACGGCCCCGCCGACGACACGGAGCTGATGGCGGTGTTTGAGGCCGCCAACGCGCGGGGCGTGGTGCTGGTCAACTGCACTCAATGCCTGCGGGGGCGGGTGATGCCATCGGCCTACGCCACCGGGGCGAGCCTGGCGCGGGCCGGCGTGATCGGCGGCCACGACCTGACGGCGGAGGCGGCCCTGACCAAGCTCGCCTATCTGCTCTCGGCCGGCCACGAGCCAGCCCAGGTGCGGGCGCTGATGGCCCGCAGCCTGCGGGGAGAGTTGACGGTGGCGGGCTAGCTTTATGGCGTTAGTGGGAGAAGAAACCGATCTAAAGCCTCCCTGTTTTTTTACGCTCTTGTGCGCTCGGCGGTAGTAAGATAGGGCACATCACCCTGCTTAGAGCGGCCAGCTCCGCAAACTTGTGAGGTTGCTATGCGCCGCCTGCCACAGATCATCGCCCTGGTCGCCCTGGCCCTTCTCGTGGCAGGCGCCGCGGGAGCGGCCAATGGAAGCGGCGTCCGGCTGCACCTGCCGCTTGTGTCTATCCCGGACCAGTTCGTTCTCGTGTCGGATCGCGACAGCGGCTCGACGATCGTCGAGGCGTTGGCCGACGGGAGCG
>DAOUGF010000604.1:0-10310 GCA_034429295.1 Chloroflexaceae bacterium | reverse complement strand
CATGTTGAAGGGCGGCGCCCCGAGGCTCGGGCGAGCCTATAGCCTACAGAGATCTTTTGGTAGGCCCGTAGGGACCGAAGCATTCGCCTGGGACAATGCGCATATCACACGAACATCTGGGGCGAAAGCTTCAGTCGTACCTCCCGAGTGACAAGTATGGCTCTCTTTAGGCTGACGGCATGCCCAAGATTCTCGACTGGAGCAGCACAGGTTCTGTTTGCCTTGGCGCTGAGTAGCGAGTACTATGCAGCGGCAGCGTCGTAGACATGCGCTTGGGCAGGCCGTTCGGCGGCATCGCCCACCTGAAAGAGAGGGCGAAAAGCCACCATGAACGACATCGACCTTGGGCCGCTCGAGCATGGCCCCCACGCCAGTCTGATCCGCGCTATGGCCGGCAAGTGCGCTGCGGATGCCGGTATTCAAGCGATTTGGGTTGGCGGCAGTCTCGCTACCGGCCGTGGTGACGCTTACAGCGATGTTGACTTCCGCATTGCCGTCGAGCCGGGACAGCTCGACAGATGGATAAGCCCTGACTGGGAGCGCTATCTGCCCATTCAGCCGTGCGGTGGTCTCTTACTGCGCTTTGGGGAGCAGGCGCTGCTGCATCATCTGATCCTGGCAGACGGAACCATCATCGATTTCTACGTGCAAGATACGGCCAGCGAGAACCCTGAGCCGAACCTGGTCATCCTCGCCTGTCGCAACCCGGCGTTCAGAGCGACGCTGGAGGGGTTTGCGCGCCCCGCCGCCGCGCTCGTCCGAGAGATCGATGGCGCAGCGGTCAGGCAGTTCTTTGTGGATTACTGGATCACAACCCACAAGCAAATGAAGGCCCTCGGCAGGAGATACGACCTCTCCCCGTTCGCTGGGCTCTATTTGGAGCGGATGGCGCTGCTGCGCGCGTGGTATATGCAGGCGACGGGAAAGGACATCGATGCACGGCCAACCCTTCACATGCTTGGGGTTCTGCACCAAGGCCTGGAAGGTAAGCTCACTGAGCATCAGCACACCATCCTCGGCTTGCCGTCACAGACACCCGAGGAGACTGTCACAGTCATCGAGGCCATACGCACAGAGATGGCTCGCGCCGGCCAATGGCTCGCCGATAAGCACGGGTTTGTCTATCCGCATGAGCTTGAAGCCGTGGTACGGCGGAGCTGGGATGAGCAGATGCAATCCCTGATCAGGCGGTAAGTTGACAATATCGCTATACTATCCTTCTCGCCGCGATAGCGCAGTCTGCAGTAGCGCAAGGAGGCAGCCTATCATGAGCGATCGCCCTCATCGCGATATCGAGAAAGTCTACTCCGTGGCCGATTTTGTGGCCAAGCTGCGGCGCCTGGCCGATGCCCTCGAGCAGGGCCAGCCCTTCACCATCCAGGTGGCCGGCGAGCGCTTCACGGTTCCCGCCGGGGCCAGCATCAGCATCGAGCATGAGCGCGGCGAGGATGGCGAGGAGTTGGAATTTCAGCTCAAGTGGCAGCGGCGCTAGGGACCGTACGGCAGTAGTCCGTAGTCCGTAGTTGCACTGTTTCATCACTCTGGCGCACGCTGGCGCCCGCTCTCGTACCCTCAATTCGGTAGCCCCATAGGGACCGAAGCATTCGCCCCGGACAGCGCCCGTACCTCACGAGCGACCTGGGCGAATGCTTCGGCCGTACGTTCCGAGCGACAGATGTGGGCATGGCTAAAAAGGTCGCCTGAAACACTAAGGCGAGAGCGGGCCGGCGTAGCGACGGGCGATGGCGTCTACTTGGGGCCCGTACTGCTTGCCGAAGATGTTCAAGTGGTTGAGCAGATGATAGAGGTTGTAGAGGTCGCGGCGGTCGGCGTAGCCCGGCTCGAGCGGCCATTCGGCGTTGTAAGCCTCGTAGAAGCGCCGGCTGAAGCCGCCGAAGAGCTCGGTGTAGGCCAGTTCTGCCTCGCGGTCGGCATAGTAGACGGCCGGGTCGATCAGGGCGGGGAGGCCTGAGGCATCGGCTGCGAGCAGATTCCCGGCCCAGAGATCGCCGTGGATCAGCGCGGGCTGGCGCGGCACCCCGGCCAAGAGCTCATCAACGCGGGCGAGCAGCCGCTCCAGGGCGCGGCGGCGGGCTGTAGGAAGCAGGCCGTTCCGCGCTGCGAGCGCCACCTGCGGGGCCAGCCGCCGCTCGCGGAAGAAGGTGGGCCAGTCGGCGTGGAAGGCGTTGAGCTGCGGTGTTGCGCCGAGGTAGTTGTCGTGGTCGAGGCCATAGGCCGGGCCGCTGTGGCGGTGCAGCGCCGCCAAGGCCGTGCCGAGGGCTGCCATATCCGGCGCGGCCCCGCCGCCGTCGAGCCACTCCAGCAGGAGGAAGGCCGGAGCCGTGCCGCCGTCGAGGCTCGGGTCGTGGACGGCGCGCACCTGCGGCACGCGCAGCGCGCCGGTCGCGGCCAGCAGCTCGAGGCCGCGGGCCTCGGCGGCCAGGGCGCCGGGCGCCGGGCGCTCGGCCCACTTCAACGCGAAATCGCCGGCGGCGCTGTGCACCCGGTAGAGCCGGCCGGCAAAGCTGCTCCCCAGCGGGCGGATCGCCCGCACCGGCGCGCCGAGGGCCGCCGTGATCGTCGTAGTAAGCGTCGTCTCGTCCATTTAGCGTCGTTGGAGCAGCAGGCGGGGCGTCGTTATCAGCCGCCCGCGGCGCAGTAGAGGCGGCTGCGAGGAGTATAGCACGGGGCGCGTCGAGGCGCGGCGTAGCTCTGTAGCAGGTCCGGCGCTGACAGCTGCTCGCTGGTACTGCTCCTCCCGCTCTCGGCGTCGAGGAGCATGCAGCGATGGCATGCGGATTGAGGTGGGCGCCGGCTTCGGGGGTTCCAAGGGGGCAGCTGCCCACTTGGCGGGGAGCGCGAAGGGCGGCGCCCGCTCGCACATCCGCCCACCGCGCAGGTGGTACTGGTATGGAGTAGCGCTCCGCAGGCAGCATGTCGCAGTCACCAAGCTGGGGGTACGGCGGCGCTGCACATGCTATGATCGCCGTGCGGGGCACGATCGCGGCGAGCCAATATCTGCCCGCGGCTCATCCTCCTGAAGACAGAGAGGCGGTGCGATGGAGACGATCACCCTTCCGCAGGGCCGTGAGCGCTTTCAGTGGGCCAACGAGCCGCCGCGCTGGCAGCTCGACGCGGCCCTGGAGCTTATCACCGCGCCCGACACCGACTACTGGCAGCGCACCCATTACGGCTTCCGGCGCGACAACGGCCACTTTTTCTTCACCCTGGCGCGCGGAGATTTCACCCTGGTGGCGCAGCTCTACAGCGAGCCGAACGCCCAGTACGACCAGTGCGGCCTGATGGCCCGCGCCGGCGCAGAGCAGTGGGTGAAGTGCTCGGCCGAGTACGAGACCGCCGAGCACAGCCGGCTTGGCTCGGTGGTCACCAACCACGGTTACTCCGATTGGGCAAGCCAGGATGTGGCCGGCCCTGTGACGCAGCTCTGGTATCGGCTGCGCCGCGAGGGCGACGACATCCTCGTGGATTGGTCGCCGGACGGCGCGGATTGGCGCCAGATGCGGGTGGCCCACCTACACGACTGCCCGGCCGAGCTGCAGGTTGGCGTCTACGCCTGCAGCCCGATGGGCGCCGGCTTCCCATGCCGCGCGACCGACCTGCGCCTCGAGTTGGCTGGCGCCGGCCCGGCGGTGTAGTGTGCAGCATCTGTCGCTCGGAATGTACGGCCGAAGCATTCGCCCAGGATAGCGCCTGTACCACTCGCACGATCTAGGGCGAATGCTTCGGCCCTACGGGC
This sequence comes from Chloroflexaceae bacterium, assembly GCA_034429295.1. Classification (GTDB taxonomy): domain Bacteria; phylum Chloroflexota; class Chloroflexia; order Chloroflexales; family Chloroflexaceae; genus OHK40. The sequence goes on along the minus strand of DAOUGF010000604.1, from coordinate 6,553 downwards.
TGCTGCAAGATTTCTGTGGTTCCATCTGCATATTCTCTGCACGCGTTCTTCATAGGAGCTTCGCATTCTCCTCCTACTGTATGCTCAAACCGCCCTCAACCCACTCGATTCGCATCCTGGCGGGTATAGCAGACGCACGCGGGAGGAGCATGCGATGAATAAAGCGACGAACCGGGCGAGACTGATAGGGGATAGAACTACCTCTATCACTGAATGGCGTTTAACGCCTCTGGTGCGGAAGGCGCTGCTGGTGCTGCACATCATTGCCAGCATCAGCTGGATCGGCATCGACATTGCGCTCCTTGTGTTGCTGCTCAACGCACGCAGCAGCGACGATCCCGCCCTGGTGGTGAGCGGCTTTAACGCCATCGGCATGATCGTGCCGGCCGCGGTGCCGCCGCTCAGCCTCACTATCCTCGTGAGCGGCCTCATCCTCGGCCTGGGAACGCGTTGGGGACTCGTGCGCTATTGGTGGGTCTTTGTCAAGCTGCTGTTGTCGCTGATCATGACCACCCTGGTGTTTTTTAGCCTTGTGCCAACGGTTCGGGGCATCGCCGTGCTCTCAACGACCGGCATGAGCGCTGACAGCGTGCGCGCCAGCCTCGGGGAGCTCCCTACCATGTTGCTGTTCCCGCCGAGTGTTTCGCTGCTGATGCTGAGCGTTGCCGCCATCCTTTCGATCTTCAAGCCTTGGCAGCGCACGCCGTGGGCCATGAAGGCGACCGAGGGCGAGCCGGGCAGGGTGAGCGAGAATAGGGCGTAGCTGTACTGCCATCGCCCTCGCTCGCCTGGCCGTACATCAGCCTGTCAGCGCGCCGTGTGATGGGCCAGAATCGCTTGCACAACGGCTTCGGCCGAGCGCTCGAGATAGGTTTGCCCATCCGGCAGCCGCTGGTTGGAGTCAAAGTAGCCGCCGTTTGCGTGATGCTTCATCGGCCCGATGATCGTCGTGCGGATTCGCCCCTCCTGTACGGCCCGCGTCCAATCGTTGCTGGGGAGTGGCCAGCGGCGCGGGAAGCAGGCCGCCATCAGGGCGGGGAGCACGTCGTGCTCGCCCCGCAGATCATCCAGGCGCTCGATGAAGTTCACGCCGCGGTCGCCCGCCATTACGCCCCCGAGCGTTACCACGTGCAGCGGCGTGTGAAGCACCGCGTGCAGGTAAGTGGCCGTCCCGACGGCTATCTGCGCCCCGCCGCTCGAGCCAATCACGGTGACCGGAACGCCGCTGCCCAGCTGGTAGCCGTGCGCCACTAGCCGCTGCAGGATCGTCCGGCTCATGCCGATGTTGTAGACGGGGCCGTAGCGCTTATCTGCCGATACGAGCAGCTGCAGCAGGTTGCGCGCGTTGATCAGATAGCCCACCGGCCTGCCGCGCTCGTTGAGCCGGAGCCGGTCGACCTGGCGCCAGAGCCAGGCAAAGGCGCGTCGCCCGGTCAGCCCTTTGTTCAGCACCGAGTACGGGAACACATCCTGAACGACGACCATCGTGGGCAGCCGCGCCTTCAGATACTCAAGAAATGGGATCTCCTCGGGGAAGATCGTTTCGCCGCTCGCGCTCCCGATCCCTGCGAGGTAGACCACAAAGCGCTCCACGGGCGCAGCGGCCGGGCGAGCATCCGCAGGCGCTTGCTGCCGCACAACGGCCGTGATCCGCTGCGTGATGTTATGGTCGCTGGCCCACCAGCCCAGGGCCTCCAGCGGCGCCAGGGCGACCGAGATCGCGAGCAGGGCGATGAGCCCAACCAGCATGTAGCTGAGCATGAGTGGTTCTTATTGCTGTGCTGTCCCAGAGGCCTCGTCGGTCGTGGGGAAAAAGAGGGTCACCAGGTCGTCGGCGCTGGAAAAGTGATAGCTGGTCCCAGTCACGAGCTGCCAGAGCCAGGCGCGAAGCGGCGTGAGCAGCCGTCCAACCGTCGCGTTCAGGAACTGGAGCACAAGCCAGCCGAGAGTGGCGCACAGGCACGCCTGCCAGAAGCCTACGCCCCAGGCCACTATCAGCGCGCTGAGCAGCAGGAGCAAGCTCCATACGTGCAGCACTTGGCCGAAAAACGTCCCGAAGTAGGGCGTCAGGATGAGGAAGCCGAAGACGAAAGGCGCACTCGCCAGCGTCACAAGCCGAATCGTCACATCCAGTGCTGCAGAGATCTGAAACGCCGTGCGCGCAACCAGCCAGATCAGTACTGCCCAGAGCGCCCAACCCGCAACCGTGGCGATGCTGCTGAGAGTGATTGTCAGCACGAGGCGGGCGGGCGTGACCTGGTTGATGAACAGCACAGCGCTCTGGCCGATGAGCAGCGAGGCCCCGGCGATGATCGCCGTGCTGATCAGGGCGGCCTGGTTCTGGCCGGCTATCGTCGCCGCAAACACCTCGGGCTGAAACGTGAGTGCCTGCGTGATCGTGCGCCAGATAGCTCCAAGCAGCTGAAGAACTGTCGAGACGGCGCTCATCGCTTGCCTCCTGAGCAGTCGGAGCCAATGGATACCGCGGCAGAGGATACGGGTATTCCAAAACAGGGGAGTTCCTGATGGAGCTGCCCATATGATACATCTCAGGCACGTGCCTGACGCGCAGCGGACGGCCGTTTGGTCAGCCGGCATAGTATACACCTGCTCTGCCGCGCCACGGTGCCTTACGCGCAGGGCTGATGTGGCGTCCAAGGGCGTTGGCCGCCCCCGGCTTGGTGGCTGCGACACGTCGCTCGCGGGGGCGTTGCCCATACTAGCACCGCCTGCGCGGTGGAAGCTTTTGTGGGGGCAGCAGTACCAGCGAGCCGTCAGTGCCGGACTTACTGCAGCGAGGTGTGTCCGATCAAACTCGGCTTTTTGGTCACGCTCGCTGTCGATCTGGCGTCTGCTCGAGCGACTAGCTAGTGAAAGCCTTCCACATGTGGGATGCTGGTAGGGACCACGACGGACCGACGACCGACGACCGCCCGCAGCCTGCCCAGCCGTGGCCGGTCGTCACCCATCCTCCTCAGCCTGCTGCCTGTATTTGAAGGAGAACGCAATGCGCAAGCTCGTGGTATCGGAATTCATCTCGCTGGACGGGGTCATCCAGGCGCCGGGCGGCGCCGACGAGGATACCGATGGCGGCTTCACCCACGGTGGCTGGACCCACCCCTACTGGCACGACGATATCGGCGCGCTCTTCACAGAGGCCTTCAGCAAGGCCGACGCGCTGCTGCTGGGCCGCAGGACGTGGGAGGGCCACGGCGCCGCCTTCGACCCGATGCCTGAAGGCGATCCCTTCGGCGACCCGATGAAGGCGATCAAGAAATATGTGGTCTCCAACACGCTCACCAACACCGACCTCTGGCGCAACTCGACGATCATCAGGGGCGATGTGGTCGAGCAGGTGCGGGCGCTCAAAGCGCAGCCTGGAAAGAACATCCTCCTCGACGGTAGCAGCGTGCTGGTTCACACGCTGATCGAGCACGACCTGGTTGACGAGTATCACCTGCTGGTCTACCCGGTAGTGTTGGGCGGTGGCAAGAAGCTGTTCCCCGAGGGACGGCGGGTCAACCTGCGACTCGTCGAGGTCAAACCGATCCCATCGGGCGTCACCTTGATGCGCTACGTCCCTGACCGGCCCGCATAGCGCGCTTTCAGCTGGCGTGAGCAACGCCGCCAAGGTGGTCGCCCTCGACCGCACGCGTTTGCCTCCGTTCGCCAGGCCGGCCGGGCTCCTTCCACGGCCCGGCCGGCGCGTCGGCGCCGAATCTGCGGCGATCCGAGATTGCCATCTCCTGCTGTGCAGCCGCGAGCGCCCCGCCAATCGCCGGCCGCGCTCCCGCAGGGCAACCATGGGCGCGGGCGCAAGATTAAAATCCGGTGAAAATAATACCTTTGCGCTATTCACATGCGGGCAAAGATCGACGATACTGTTCGTATTCTCTGGCGCATCGCCAATTATTATCCCTACAGGAGGAGCGAACCGTGGAGCCTGCAGCGCTGCGCAAAGCTATGCTGGACATCGACCTGAACCAAGGTGTCGTGCCGATCTCCAAGGCCGCCTCGGCGCTTGCCGCGCTGCTCAAGCGCGCCCGGACTAGCCGCCAGCCAATTATCGTCACCCAGAAGGGTTATCCCACCGGCGTCATCCTCGATGTTGAGCTCTTCACTGCGCTTCGTGAGCTCGCAGATCGCTCCCTGCAGGAGGAGGAGCAGCAGCAGCAGGCGGCCGACTAAGCGCCCGTATAGCTCCTTGTAGCTTCCCGAGCGCATCTCCTGGACTATCAGGAGTTAGAGCGTTTTGGCATGCGAACACAAACATCCATACGTCAGGACAACCCTCCTGACGTATGGATGTTTATTGTGAGCGTTCGCCGGCTTCACCGCCGCTGTCAGCGCTCTCTTTGACGCGTCCTGAGGGGCACGCGGAGGGTGGTTGCAACCTACGCAGCGCTTGAAGGTGCGCCGGCTGCTCTCGGCGGAAAGGCCGGCTCACCGCCATCGGAACAGGAGTATGATCGGCAAGCTGTATTTCGTGCGCTGCGATAACTGCGGCGCTCATAGCGCGAGCGCGCCGACGCCGGAGCTCGCCCTCGACGGGGCGAAGAGCGATGGTTGGGTGCAGCAGCGGCTGGCCGGCCTCCGTAAGGATCTCTGCCCCCAGTGCCGGAGGCAGGGTGGGCTTGCTCGCGAACAGGGCCGCGGAGGTCGCAACTATCGTGGGTGATCGGCGGTAATGGGCACTTGAGGAAGCTGTGTTGCTTCCCTTATCGCGCTGCGCTTCCCGAGCCAGGCGATGGCGCAGCGATCGCTGAGACGTCCTTCTCCATGCGGATGTCCTGCCACATCCGGCCCTGCCAGTAGGTGAAGTCGTCGACCCGTGCAAACTCCTGGTAGCCCAGCTTCGTGTAGAGGGCGAGGGCCGGGAGGTTGAATGCGAAGACGCCGAGCTCGATCCGGACGAGCCCTTGCGCGGCGATCTCGCGCTCCAGGTGGCGCAGCGCCAGCCGCCCGACCCCGCGCCCTCGCCCGTGCGCCTCGCCGATCGTGATGCCGACCCACGCGGTTCCGGGCACGCGCCTGAGCAGGTGCGGCGGATCGATCTGGTAGTTCATCTCTCCGACCAGGCGCCCCCCGAGCGAGATCAGATAGACGCGCTGATAGGTCAGCCGCTGTCGCATCGCCTCGAGCGTCACCTCGTGCCGCCGCTCGAGATCCTCCTGGCTCCGATTCGGGCGAGTGAGCGGGATCAGCAGCGGGTCGTTTTCCCAGCGCGTGAACGCTGCGACGACCTCATCGGACGGCTCGAGCAATGGCGTGAATGTTACGTCTTCCATAACGTGTGTCTTCTGCGGGCCCGCTCTCTCCCTTAGCTGGCGATGCGTCGCGGCCTGATGATGGTGCGCCTGGCCACACCCTCAAGGCTTGGTCGCTCCCGTACCATCAACTCGTCGGGCAGGGCATCCAGGAACGGCGACGGGATCTGGCGCAGGATCCGGTCATGGTGCAGGCGCCGGCTGGTTGTCGTCAGCACTAGCCGCTTCGCCGCCCGCGTGGCCGCGACGTAGAACAGCCGGCGCTCCTCCTCTTCCTCCTCGCGGGAGGCAGCCTTGATAATCGGGAGCATGCCGTCCTCAACACCGATGACGGCGACGCAAGGGAACTCAAGGCCCTTGGCGGCGTGGATGGTCAACACGCTCACCACATCTTCATCGCGCTCCGGCTCGTCGGGCGTGGCGATCAGGTCGTCGAGCAGCGCCTCCAAGCGTTCCGCTGGCGCCGTCGCCGGGAGATCGTGCGCCAGGTCGATCAGATCCTGGACGGTGCGAAAGCGCGCAGCGCCCTTGACCTTCCCATAGCGGCTCTGGAGGTATTGGCGATAGTTGAGGTCCCTGACAAGCTCGCCGAGCGCCGCGGGTACGCCTGCCGTCATACTCCGCGAGCGCAGGCCGTCCACGAGCGCAAGGAGGTCGCGGAGCCCTTCGCGCGCCTGCCTGCGGATGCTGACTCCCGAAAGGGCGCCCTCAGCGACCTCCCGCGCCGCAGCGAGGATCGAGAGCGTGCTCTCCCTGGCGTAGTCGACGACCGCGCGAACAGTCACGTCGCCGACGCCTCGCGGCGGAACCTGGGCCGCCCGCGCAAACGCCTCGACATCGTACGGGTTGACCGCAAGGCGCGCGTAGGCCAGGATATCCTTGATCTCAGCCCGGGCCGAGAAGGCGATCTCGCCGACAAGGCGGAACGGAATGCGCCCGTGCCGCAGCGCTAGCTCGAGCGCCCGGCTCTGCTCGTGCACCCGGATCAGCAGCGCCCAATCCCGCCAGGCGCCGCCTGCCTTGACGTGAGCGGTGATCAGGTGGGCGATGTGGGCCGCCTCGGCATCCTGGTCCTGGTACTGATACCAGCGAACCGGCTCGCCGGCCTCGTTGTCGGTGAAGAGGCGGCCGTCCTCCGGGTCGTGCGTCCCGCCCTCGATGATGGCCTGGCCGGCCGCGACGATCGTGGCCGTGCTGCGGTAGTTGCGGTTGAGCTGATACGTCACCGCATCGGGGAACCAGGCGCGGATCTGGCCGAAGGCGTCAGGGAGCGCGTCGCGGAAACC
>DAOUGF010000603.1:0-2895 GCA_034429295.1 Chloroflexaceae bacterium | reverse complement strand
TTCCAGCGCAGCATGCCCCACCTCTTCTGGGTGGAGCGAGAGTGGCACGGCGACGACCTTGTCGTTGAGGTGCGCGACAGCTCGCCGCTCCCGCTGAAGGATCCGCTGGCCGTGCGGGAGCTAGCGCGGCCGCGCCACAGCATCCCGGCGCTGATCGGCCTCTTCTTCTTCGCCCTGCTCGGGCGCATCTTCCGCTCGGGGTTGCGCCGGAGCCTGCGGCGCGTGCTCGGCAAAAGCTACGTGTAGCTACTCGCCCTCGAGCACTTCCGGCACCAGGTTGGGCGGGAGCACGATGGGGCGGGCCTCGTGCTGCTGGAGCAGGTCGTGGCGGATCTGGGCCATCTCGATCAGGTGGCCCTTCTCGTGATCGACCACCCAGTTGCCCTGGTGGGTGAGCGGGATGGTGCCGAAGATGTCGTGCTCGCCGGTGCGGCGCCAGGCGGCCATGGTGAGCCCACGGAGCAGGCCGAGGGTCTGCTGGCGGCTGGTCTCGAAGCTGTCGAGCAGGTCGGCGATCGGGTAGGTGCGGTAGACGGCTGCCTTGGCGAGCGTGGGCGGGTGGGCGGCGGGCAGCGTGGGGTTGTCGGTCTCCAGGATGAGCCAGGCCCGCTCACGGAAGACCACGTCCATGTCGGTGAGATGGCCGACGAGTTCCTTGAGCGAGTGGCCGCCGATCGGCGCGCTGAGCATCTGGTCGTCGAGGTCGGCTACGAGAGCCCGTAGGATAGCGGGCGTCTGCTCGAGCTTCTTGACGATCGTCTGAGGGCCGAGGGAGCCCATGGCCTCGGCGATGCGGTAGCTGTGGAAGCCCTCGCGCACGGTGCCGCAGATCGGGCAGACTGCCGGGGGCTGGCCCTCCATCAGTTCGCCGCAGCTGCCGCAGACGAAGAGGTCGCCGAGCTCGGCGGCGGTGAGGTCGCGGCCTTCGGCGAGGGCGCGGGCGGCGCGGCTCATCAGCTCGCGGGAGAGGGGGGTGGTGCCGGTAACCGGCCCGGTGGCGATCGTCTCGGGCTCGAGGCCGGCGAGGGCCCGCTCGATATTCTCGGCGGTCTTGCCCACCTCGCCGAGGGCGCGGAAGGCCCGCTCGGCGCGGATGCGCTTGACGCAGCTGGAGGCCTCCAGGAGGCGGGCGATATTGTAGCGCCGCTCGCGCCGGGCCTGGGCTGCCCAGACGTGGTAGGCGGTGTAGCCGAGGCTGGTGCTGCAGAGCAGGCGGCGATGCTCGGTCTCGTCCGGGGTCATCGCTGCCCCCTCACTGGTGCTGCACCAGCTCCACAAGCACGCCCTGGGCGCCGGCCTTAGGGTGCACAAAGGCGACGAGGGTGTTGTGGATGCCTGGGCGGGGCTCTTTGTCGATCAGGGGGACGCCGCGGGCGGCCAGCTCGGCCAGCGCCGCGCGGATGTCGGCCACCCGATACGCGATATGATGGATGCCGGGGCCCCGCTCGCGGAGGAACTTCGCGAAGGCGGCGGCGTCGGAGGTGGGCGCGATCAGCTCGAGCAGTGTGTCGCCCAGGCGGGCCACGGCAATGTCGGCGTGGCGCTCCGGCAGGGCGATCCGCTCCCACTCGGCGAGCCCGAACGCCTCGCGGTAGAAGCTGATGGCCTGTTCCACGTCGGCCACAACGAAGCCGATATGATCGACGGCGGTAAACATAACGGCCCCTCCTCGTGCGCGGGCGCGTCGCCCGGCGCCGTTTATTATACCGCGTTCATACTGTGGGCCGCGGTCGCGGCGCTGGAGGGTGACCGCCGGCCGATAATGGCTCAGCGGGCCGCCTCAAGGAGGGCGAACGCGTGAGGCCGCAGGTGATTGACCGGTTCAGGGAATGAGGCTACACTTCTAACAGCGTATGAAGATCGCAATCCTCGCCGACATTCACGGAAACTTGACAGCACTGCAGGCGGCGATCGCTGATCTCGAGGCCTGGTCGCCCGATCTGGTCATAGTCGCGGGCGATATCGTCAATCGCGGCCCCGATTCGGGCGCCTGCCTCGAGTTGGTGCTGCGTATGCGGGCCGAGCGGGGCTGGCAGCTGATCCGCGGCAACCACGAGCGCTATGTCCTGACCTACGACCAGAATCGTCGCCGCCCCGACTACCCTAGCAGCGGCCCGAACTATGAGCTCAGCCGCATGACCCGTTGGAGCCACAGCCAGGTGGCGCCCTGGCTCGAGACCATCAGGGAGCTGCCTGAGCAGCTGCGGCTCGACTTGGGCGGCGAGACGCTGGCCGTCTACCACGCCTCGCTACGCCACGACCGGGACGGTATCACGGCCGAGAGCTCCGACGACGAGCTGCGGGAGCAGATCGACACCACGGCGACGATCTTCTGCGTGGGGCACACCCACGTGCCGCTGACGCGCCGGCTCGACGGCACTCTGGTGGTGAATGTGGGCTCGGTCGGCCTGCCCTTCGACGGCGACACGAGGCTGGCCTACGCCCGGCTCACCAGGGGTCGCCAGGGCTGGCAGGCGCAGATCGTCCGCGTGCGCTACGACGTGGCTGCCGCGGCCCACCGCTTCGTGGAGAGCGGGATGCTCGAGGCGGTGGGCGCCCACGCCCAGTTGATGCTGCAGGAGCTGCAGACCGGGCGCTCGCTGCTGTTCGATTTTGTGCCGACCTACCACGAGCGGGTGCTGGCGGGGGCGATCAGCCTTGAGGAGGCGGTGCGCGAGTATCTCGGCAAGCTGAGCCGGGCGGCGTAGTGGCGTGGCGGTTCCCGCCGCCCTGCCCCCTGGCCCTCGTCGTGCCGACGCCTCTTGCGGGGCGCTGCCGCCCCTGCACCCCCGGCGCTCGTCGTGCTGACGTCTCTTGCGGGGCGCTGCCGCCCTGTACCCCCAGCGGCGGGGCGCCGCCCCATGCCCCTACCACCTGCACGGTGGGTGAGGATGC
>DAOUGF010000602.1:0-4837 GCA_034429295.1 Chloroflexaceae bacterium | reverse complement strand
GCACTTGAGCTGCGCAACTTCTACCTGCTCTTCGCCACCGAGGACCAGAAGGAGGGCATGCGCGCCTTCATCGAGAAGCGCAAGGCGGAGTTTAAGGGCAAGTAAGCCGTAGGGCCGAAGCATTCGCCCCGGACAGCGCCCGTGTCTCAAGCGCGACTTGGAGGGAATGCTTCGGCCATACATTCCGAACGCCATATCTGGTTCTAGTTATGAGGACGGAGATGAGCGAGAATCAAACTGTGCTATACGAGGCCACCGACGGCGTCGCCACCCTCACCCTGAACCGCCCGGAGGTCTTCAACGCGCTGAACGCCGACCTGCACGCCGGCCTGATGGCGGCGCTGCGCCAGGCCGAGCGGGACGAGGCGGTGCGCGCGGTCGTGATCGCCGGGGCCGGCAAGGCCTTCTGCAGCGGCCAGGATCTCCGCGAGCTCCCCGCCGACGGCGCCGCCGATCTGATCGACGAGCGGCTGCGGGCCAGCTACAACCCGTTGGTGGCGAAGCTCCGCGGCATCCCCAAGCCGGTGATCGCCGCCGTGCACGGCGTGGCCGCCGGCGCCGGCCTCAGCCTCGCCCTGGCCTGCGATCTGCGCGTAGTTACTGAGGGCGCCCGCCTTATCGTCGCCTTTGCCCGCATCGGCCTCATCCCCGACTGCGGCATGAGCTACTTCCTCCCCCGGCTGATCGGCCCAGCCCGCGCCTTCGAGCTCGCGGCCCTTGGCGGCGAGATCGACGCCCAGACCGCGCTCCAGTGGGGCCTCGTCAACCGCGTCGTCCCCGACGCCGAACTGCTGGCCGCCGCCCAGGCCCTCGCCGCCCAACTCGCCCGCGGCCCCGCCCAGGCGATCAGCCTGATCAAGCGCAGCCTCGACCGCGCCCAGGACGCGACCCTCGAGCAGGCTCTCGAGTACGAAGTCCAGGCCCAGCAGGTGGCCGCGCTCCACCCCGACTTCGCTGAGGGCCTCGCCGCCTTCCGCGAGAAGCGCCCCGCCCGCTTCGCCTGATCTGCCGCCCACGGTAGCGAGGCCGCAACGTAGCGTTGCCGCTGCGCCACCTACAGCCCACGCAGATTTGTGCTATACTGCGCCCTATCCACACGCGAGGGCAAGAACAGGGAGGTTCGACGCATGCTCGCAAACTACTCCTTCATCGGCATCTTCTTCCTCGCCGCCGTTAGCTTCCCCCTCGTCCCGCTCATCCTGGCCTTCTTCCTGCGCCCGAAGCGTCCCACCCCCCTCAAGCAATCCACCTACGAGTGCGGCCTCGAAGCCATCGGCGATATCAGGGTGCAGTTCAAGGTCCAGTACTACCTCTACGCCCTCGCCTTCGTGATCTTCGACATCGAGGTGGTCTTCCTCTACCCCTGGGCGGTGGCCTTCAACCAGCTCGGTCTCTACGGCTTCGCGGCCGCTGCGATCTTCCTGGCCCTGCTCTTCGCCGGCCTGCTCTACGAGTGGCGCAAGGGCGCCCTCGAGTGGGTGTGATCCTATGGACGAGCGCGAGCTACAGCTGAACCTGGAGAAGCAGGGTATCTTCCTCTCCACGGTCAATCGCTTCTACAACTGGGGGCGCCGCTCCTCGATCTGGCCGATGGCCTTCGGCCTGGCTTGCTGCGCGATCGAGATGATGGCCTTCGGCCTCAGCCGCTACGATGTGGCCCGCTTCGGGGCTGAGCTGTTCCGCGCCTCGCCCCGCCAGGCCGACCTGATGATCGTCGCTGGCACCGTCACCAAGAAGATGGCCCCCCAAGTGGTGCGGCTCTATAACCAGATGGCCGAGCCCCGCTATGTGATCTCGATGGGCGCCTGCGCTACATCGGGCGGCCCCTTCCGCGATGGCTACAACGTGCTCCGCGGCATCAACCTGCTCATCCCCGTGGATGTCTATGTGCCCGGCTGCCCGCCCCGCCCCGAGGCCCTGCTCCACGCCCTGATGACGCTGCAGAAGCAGATCGATGAGCAGAAGCTCGGCCGCGTTCGCTGGTATGGCGAGGGCGAGAAGCCCCAGACGAGCGACTTCCCCGTGCCTGAGTTCGGCAAGCAGGGCCTCGAGGTGGACGGTAAGCTGATCGACCCGGTGGGCGGCCTGCCCCTGGTGAGCCCCTTCACCCCGCCGGTCGAGGGCGAGACGAAGAGCGGCCGCATCGAGCACCCCGAGATCGTGCGCCGCTTCCCGATTATGGACCCGACCGTCGAGCTTGAGCACGCGCTAAAAGCCAAGGGCACCTCGCCCGAGATCGCAGCCAACGACCTGAAACGCAGCGAGGTGGGCGATGGCGAGGCTTAGCCCCGCGGAGTTGCGCCAGCAGATGGAGCGGGACCTGCCTGGCGCCCTGGTCGAGGCCGCCCCGCTCCGCGTCTCCCAACCGCCGGCCCACGGCCCGCAGCCCGGCCCCCTGGTTACCGACGATATCCTCGTCGCCCCGGCCCGGATCGTCGAGGCCGCCCTCTACCTACGCGATACCCACGGCTACGCCTATCTCTCCGATATCGCCGTGGTGGATTATCTCATCGAGGGCCTCTTCGAGCTGGTCTACCGCTTCTATCACCCTGAGGGCGGCGGCGCCGTCGTGCTGAAAACCCGTGTCCCCCGCGATGAGCCCCGCGTGCCTTCGCTCACGCCCCACTGGCCCGGCGCCAATTTCCACGAACGCGAGGCCCTCGATCTCTACGGGATCATCTTCGACGGCCACCCCTACCCCCGTCGCATCTATATGTGGGACGAGTTCGAGGGCTGGCCGATGCGCAAGGATTTCCCCAAGCAGGGTGATAAGTATATCGGCGAGGAGGAATGAAGCCCAAAGGTAGCAGGTAGCATTCGGGCAGCCTCACCTCTCGCCGCTCACTTCTCACGTCGCAGACAATGCTCAAGACGGAAGAACTCCAAATTAACATCGGCCCGCAGCACCCGTCCACCCACGGCGTGTTCCGCATGCTCGTCACCGTCGATGGCGAGACGATCGTCGATCTCAAGCCGGTGTTCGGCTACCTGCACCGCAACCACGAGCAGCTCGCCGAGCAAAACACCTATCTGCAGAACATGCCCTACACCGACCGGCTCGACTACTTCAACTCCATGGCCAACAACCACGCCTACGCCATGGCGGTTGAGAAGCTCGCCGGCATCGAGGTGCCCGAGCGCGCCGAATACATCCGCGTGCTGATGGTCGAGCTCACCCGCATCCTCAACCACGCCGGCGCCCTCGGCTTCATGATCAACGACATGGGCATGTGGCAGACGCAGCTGGCCTTCGGGATGCGCGAGCGCGAGAAGATCCTCGACCTCTTCGAGTCGGCATCCGGCGCCCGCCTGATGTGCAACTACTTCCGCTTCGGTGGCGTGGCCCGCGATCTGCCCGATAACTTTATCCCCCGGCTCAAGGAGCTGCTGACCGCGCTGCCCGCCTTCGTCGATGAGCTGGAGCGCTTGCTGCGGGAGAACGAGATCCTGATGCAGCGGGCCGAGGGCATCGGCATTCTGCCCAAAGAACTGGCCCTCTCCTACAGCGTCACCGGGCCGGTGCTGCGCGGCTCAGGCATCCCCTACGATGTGCGCAAAGCCGAGCCCTACAGCGTCTACGACCGCTTCGACTTCGATGTGCCCGTCGGCAGCGTGGGCGATGTCTACGACCGCTTCTTGGTGCGGATCGAGGAGATGCGCCAGAGCTGCCGCATCCTCGAGCAGGTCATCGAGCAGCTCCCCGACGCCAAGGGCGGCCATATCAACCCCAAGGCCCGCCAGAGCATCCGCCCGCCGGTCGGCGACGCCTACGCCCGCATCGAGTCGCCCAAGGGCGAGCTTGGCTTCTACCTGGTGAGCGACGGCAGCCAGAAGCCCTACCGCTACAAAGTTCGGTCGCCATCCTTCATCAACCTCACGCCCCTCGGCGATATGTGCCGCGGCTACAAGGTCGCCGACGTGGTGGTGATCCTCGGCAGCATCGACATCGTCATGGGCGAGGTGGATCGATAAGGTGCAACATGGCCATCGAGCGCGGAAATGTCATCACGGTTGAGCGCGGGCCCCGCAAGCGGCGCCTGCCGGGGACAGCCCTGCTCGAAGGCATGGCTGTGATCTGGCGGCACTGGCAGGGCTCCTTCCGCAAGAACCGCAGCTTCGACCAGATCTACGGCACCTTCACGGTGGAGTACCCCGAGGAGCGCCTGCAGCTCCCGGAGACCTACCGCAACATGCCGATCTTGCTCTACGACGAGGAGACGGGCCACGAGCTCTGCACCTCCTGCTTCCAGTGCCAGCGCATCTGCCCGCCCCAAGTGATCCATATGTCTCAGGCGAAGGACCCGGCCACCGGCAAGGCGGTGCCGGCCCTCGCCGAGTTCATCATCGAGTACGACGCCTGCATGAGCTGCGGGCTCTGCGCCGAGATCTGCCCCTTCGACGCGATCAAGATGGACCACGAGTTCGAGCTCTCCACCGCCGACCACCCCAGCCTTACGGTGCGGCGGGAGCAGCTGAACCGCCCGATCAGCTACTACGAGAAGATCGCGCCGACGCTCTGGGCCGAGGTGCGCGACCAGGCGCTCAAGAAGCTCCAGGGCAATATCAAGCGCCGCCCCGATGTGCTCGGCATGGCGCCCAACCTGGCCGAGAAGATCGCCGCTCGCCGCCGGGAGCTCGCCGCCCAAGCCGCCGCAGCGCCGCCCGCCGCCCCCGCTGCGCCCGCAGGCGCGGCCCAAGGCGAGCGCCCGACGCCGGAGGAGAAGGCTGCGAAGTTGGCCGCGATCAGGGCTGCCAACGCGGCGAAGCAGGCCGGCGCGGCGCCCGCGGACGCGTCGCCAACGCCCACCGGCGACCCGCAGGCCGATAAGGCCGCTCG
>DAOUGF010000601.1:0-10821 GCA_034429295.1 Chloroflexaceae bacterium | reverse complement strand
CCCGCCCGGCGCCCGCCTCGAGGGCGGCGTCGCGCACGGCCCGCATCTCGACGCTGGTAACGCCGGCGGGGATACAGATCATCACTTCGGGCTTGGAGAAGCGGAAACGGCCGGCAGCGCGCCCGATGAAATACTTGAGCATCGCCTCGGTCACCTGGTAGTCGGCGATCACGCCGTTGCGCATGGGGCGCACCACCTCAATGCTCTCGGGCTCGCGGCCGAGCATTGCCAGGGCCTCGGCGCCGACGGCCCGCACTCGGCTGTCCTTCGTGCTAAGAGCCACCACCGATGGCTCCGAGAGCACGATGCCGCGGCCTTTCAGGTAGACGAGCACATTGGCCGTGCCCAGGTCGATGCCGATCTTGCGCGCCATAGCGTCCTCGACACAGATACGCCGCCCCCAGGCGGCCAGAAACGCGCCATATTATAGCTTATTTTCACCAATGCCAGAAGCGCCCATCCTGCCGCGCCGCTGACAGAATCGTGATAATGGCGCTCGGGTGTGTAGTTGCCCACAGCGCCACGAAGGGCACAGAGCCGAGCTTGTGTCGCGGCTCTGCGCCCTCTGCGGCAAGCTTCCGACTAGCCTCACTGCTGGCGCCGGCGCACTTCCCTCAGGCGGGCTACCTGGAGGCGGGCCAACTCCTTGCGCAGTTTGGCCTCGGCGATCGCGAGGTCGCGATCGGTCTGCGCCATCTGCTTGCGCTCCTCGGCCAGCCGGCGGGCCTCCTCGGCCCGCGCCTCGTCGATCTCATCGGCCCGCTCCACCGTGTCGGCCAGGATGGTCACCCGGCTGTTGAGCACCTCCATGAAGCCGCCGGAGACGGCGAAGGGCGTACGCACGCCATCCTTGATGATGTCGAGCTCGCCTGGCTCCAGGATGGTCAGCAGGGCCTCGTGGCGCGGCAGGATGCCCACGCGCCCGTCGCGGGTGGGCGCGTTGACCTGATCGACCTCGTCTTCCAGCACCACGCGCTCGGCGGTGACGATCTCCAGGTGAATTGGCATGGCGTCACCCTACTTCTGGCTCGCCTCGTAGGCCGCAACCACGCTGTCGAAGTCGCCCTGCATGTAGAAGAACGACTCGGGGATGTGGTCGCCCTCGCCGTCGAGCAGCCGCCGGAAGCTCTCGACCGTCTTCTTGATCGGGATGTACTGGCCGGGGCGGCCGGTGAACTGCTGAGCCACCGTGAACGGCTGCGAGAAGAACAGCTCGATCTTGCGCGCCCGCGCGACCGTCAGGCGGTCCTCGTCGCCGAGCTCCTCCATACCGAGGATGGCGATGATA
The DNA here is from genome assembly GCA_034429295.1 of Chloroflexaceae bacterium. Classification (GTDB taxonomy): domain Bacteria; phylum Chloroflexota; class Chloroflexia; order Chloroflexales; family Chloroflexaceae; genus OHK40. The sequence goes on along the minus strand of DAOUGF010000601.1, from coordinate 9,533 downwards.
TCCTTCAGGTCCTTGTAGCGCTGCAGCACCCGCTTCACGTCGGAGGCCACCTGATAGTGCTCCTCTCCCACGATGTTCGGGTCGAGGATGCGGCTCGTGGAGGCCAGCGGGTCCACCGCCGGATAGATCGCGCGGTCAGCGATGCTGCGCTCGAGCGAGATCGTCGCGTCGAGGTGGGCGAACACCGTAGCCGGCGCCGGGTCGGTGTAGTCGTCGGCAGGCACATACACCGCCTGCATCGAGGTGATCGAGCCCTTCTTAGTGGAGGTGATCCGCTCTTGCAGCTCGCCCATCTCGGTGCCGAGCGTAGGCTGGTAGCCCACCTGAGAGGGCATACGGCCGAGCAGCGACGAAACCTCGGAGCCGGCCTGCACGAAGCGGAAGATGTTATCGATGAAGAGCAGGATGTCGCGGCCCTCGTCGCGGAAGTACTCCGCCATCGTCAGGGCCGTCAGGCCCACCCGCAGGCGGGCGCCAGGCGGCTCGTTCATCTGGCCGAAGACCATCACCGTCTTATCGAAGACCGTGCTGGTCTCGTCGATACGGGCCTCCTTCATCTCGTGGATGAGGTCGTTGCCCTCGCGGGAGCGCTCGCCCACGCCGGCAAAGACGGAGTAGCCGGACTGCTCCTTAGCGATGTTGGCGATCAACTCCTGGATCACGACAGTCTTGCCCACACCGGCGCCGCCGAAGATCGCGGTCTTGCCACCGCGGGTGAAGGGCGCCACCAGGTCGATCACCTTGATCCCGGTCTCGAACACCTGGGCCTCGGTGCTCTGCTCCTCGAAGGAGGGCGGCGGGCGATGGATGGGGCGGTGCTCCACATCGGCGCTCACGCGCTCCCCGCCGTCGATCGGCTCGCCGAGCACGTTGAAGACGCGACCCAGCGTGGCCGGGCCGACCGGAACCGCGATCGGCCTGCCGGTATCGTAGATCGGCACACCCCGCTGCAGGCCGTCGGTGGTACCCATCGCCACGGCCTTCACCAGGCCCCCGCCGAGCTGCTGCTGCACCTCGCAGATGAGCGAGCCGCTGCTCTCCAGCGGGATCTCCAGCGCGTTATAGATCTCCGGGATGTGGTCGTCAAACCTGGCGGTCACCACCACGCCGATGATCTCGATGACTGTGCCTCGCGGCCTTGAGCCATTGGTCGTCATACTACCTCCAGATTACCCTTCGGCCAGGGCGTTAGCGCCGGTGGAGATCTCGCTGACCTCCTTGGTGATCGCCGCCTGGCGGGCCTTGTTGAAGCTGAGGGTCAGGTCGCGCACCAGATCCTTGGCGCTCTTGGTGGCGTTGCGCATAGCCACCATCTGCGCCGAGTAGAAGCTGGCGATCGACTCGAGGATCGCCTGGTAGATCTGCGTCTCCACATAGCGGGGGAGCAGCTCGGCGACCACTTCCTCCTGGTCCGGCTCGTAGTTGAAGTCGTAGCTGGCACCGCCCGTATCCTCGGGGGCGTCCACCGGCACGAGCTTCTTGAGCGTGGGGCGCTGCACCAGCGTGTTGATAAACTCGCTGTAGATGATGTAGACCTCGCTGTACTCGCCGGCCTGAGCGCGGTTCAGGGCCTCGGTGGCCACACCGAGGATCTGCTCGAGCTTCGGCGCGTCGCCGAGCCGGATCGCCTCGGCCTGCAAGTTCTGGCCGGTGCGGGCCAGGAAGTCGCGGCCCTTCTTCCCGTAGGCGTAGGTGTCTACCGTGCGGCCCAGCTGCTGCTGCTCAAGGATGAAGCGGCCAACGCGGCGCAGCACGTTGGAGGTGAGGCTGCCTGAGAGGCCGCGGTCGGGGGTGACGACGATCAGCGCCACTTTGCCCGTATCGGGGCGCACTTCGAGCAGCGTACCCTTGCGGCCACCCACCAGACGCTTCGTCACCTCGCCGATCAGGTCGCGCATACGATCGGCGTAGGGGCGGGTTGCCAGCACGTTGCGCTGGGCGCGCCGCATCTTCGAGGCCGCCACCATCTCCATCGCCCGGGTGATCTGGCCGACATTCTTCACCGAGCGGATGCGCCGCTTAATTTCACGGCTAGAAGCCATCTTCTGCTCCGATTGTAGATTGCAGCGTGCAGACCGCAGATTGTGCCGGGCGTTCGGTCCTCAATCTGCGATCCGCAGCCTGCAATCTGCAAGTAGCTACTCGTAGCTGCTCGTGGCCTTGAACTCCTCGATCGCGCTGATCAGCGCGTTCTTCACCTCATCCGAGGGGAACTTGCGGTCGAGGCGGTTGTCGTAGACCAGCTTGCGCACCTCGGGGTGGGCCGTCCTGAGGAACTCGAGGAAGTCGTCGCGCCAGTTCGTGATCTGCGCCACCGGCACATCGTCGAGATAGTTGTTGTTGGCGGCGAAGAGCACGGCCACCTGATCCTCGACGGGCAGCGGCTTGTACTGCGGCTGCTTGAGCAACTCCTGCAGGCGCTGGCCGCGCTCGATCTGAGCCTTTGTGGTGGGATCGAGGTCGGAGGCAAACTGGGCGAAGGCGGCGAGGTCGCGGAACTGGGCCAGCTCGCCCTTCATCTTGCCGGCCACCGAGCGCATAGCTCGCGTCTGGGCGGTGGAGCCCACGCGGCTCACCGAGGTACCGACGTTGAGGGCGGGGCGCTGGCCGGCGTTGAAGAGGTCGGCCTCAAGGTAGATCTGGCCGTCGGTGATCGAGATCACGTTGGTGGGGATGTAGGCCGAAACGTCGTTGGCCTGGGTCTCGATCACGGGGAGCGCGGTGAGTGAGCCGCCGCCGTAGTCGGGGTTGAGGCGGGCGGCGCGCTCCAGCAGGCGCGAGTGAAGGTAGAAGACGTCGCCGGGATAAGCCTCGCGGCCGGGCGGGCGGCGCAGCAGCAGCGACACCTGGCGGTAGGCCACGGCGTGCTTGGAGAGGTCGTCGTAGACGATCAGGGCGTCCTTGACGAGCTCGCCGTTGAGGGTAACGCCGTTCTCCATGATCTCCTCGCCCATCGCGCAACCGGCGTACGGGGCGATATACTGGAGCGCGGCGCTCTCCGAGGCCGAGGCGGAGACGATGATCGAGTACTCGAGGGCGCCGTAGCGCTCGAGGATGCCCACCACCTGGGCGATCTGGGCGCGGCGCTGGCCGATGGCCACATAGATACAAACCATCCCCTGGCCCTTCTGGTTGAGGATGGTATCAATGGCCACAGCCGTCTTGCCGGTCTGCCGGTCGCCGATGATCAGCTCGCGCTGGCCACGGCCGATCGGGATCAGCGCGTCGATGGCGACGATACCCGTCTGCACCGGGGTATCCACCGACTGGCGGGTGATCACGCCGGGGGCGATGCGCTCGATCTCGCGGTAGCTGGAGGCGGCGATGGGGCCCTTGCCGTCAAGGGGCTGGCCGAGGGGGTTGACCACGCGGCCGAGCAGGCCCTGGCCGACGGGCACCGAGATCACGCGGCCGGTGGAGGTGACGAGGTCGCCCTCCTCGATCGTCTCATAGTCGCCGAGGATGATGGCACCGACGTTATCCTCCTCGAGGTTGAGGGCATAGCCGAAGACCGACTCGCTGCGGCCGGCCTTGGGCGGGAACTCGATCAGCTCGGAGGCCCGCACCTGATCGAGGCCCACGATACGGGCGACGCCGTCGCCCACGGAGGCGACGGTGCCGACATTCACCTGGCGGGGCTGGTAGTCCACGCCAGCGGTGATGCTCTGCTTCAGCCGGGAGATCAGCTCATCAGAGACAGTTGTCATCTACTTGCTCCGTTCCTTGTTGGACGAAAGACCAGGGACCAAGGGCCAACTGCTCCGGCCTTTGTCCCTGGTCCTTCGTCCTTGGTCCGACCAACCATAGGTTTCAGGAAGGCCGGGTTAGCTGGTGAGCATATTGCGCTGGATGGCGCTAAGGCGTGTGCGCAGAGAGTTATCGAGCACTTGATCGCCAACTCGCAAGATAAGCCCGCCGATCAGCGAGGGGTCAACCTCGTAGCTGACACTGATGCCTGCGCCGTAGCGCTTCGCCAAGTCGCTCTCGATCGTCTGGCGCTGGGCTGGGGTGAGCTCGACTGCGCTGGTGACGGTGGCATCGAGGGGGCGGGCCTGGGCGACATTCACCATCTCGGCGAAGGCGGCCACTACTCCCGGCACCTGATCCAGCAGCCCCTCCTTTGCGAGGCCAAGCAGGAAGTTGCGCACCTGGGGCAGGGCGTTCGCCGGCAGGGCGGCGTCGATCCGCTGGGCCGGGTCGCCGGGGCCTGAGAGCTTCGGGGCGGCCGCCTTCAGCTGCTCGAGCGCCGTGCCGACCAGCGACTCGTAAAGCGCCCCCGCGATCGACCTTGCATCAACTGTTGTTGCCATTGTTGTTCTGTGGTCCGTAGTCCGTAGTCCGTAGCCACGAGGTTGGACGGTACCGTCGTAGCCGATAGCGCCGTTGCCGTCGCGGGCTGTCCGGTATACGGACTACGGGGTACGGCACTAGTTGCGGCGGTCGAGGGCGGCGAGCGACTCGGCGATCAGCCTATCGTGCCCGCTGGCCTTCAGCTCTGCGTCGAGCACCCGGCTGGCGGTGAGCGTGACGAGCTCGGCGATCTGGCCCTTGGCCTCTCGCAGCATCTGGTCGCGCTCCTGGGCCGCCTGGGCGCGGGCCTCCTCGCGGAGCCTGTCGGCGTCGCGGCGGGCCTGGGCGATGATCTCCGCCTCCTGGGCCTTCGCCCGCTCGTGGGCTTGAGCCACGATCGCCGCGGCCTCCTGGCGGCCCTTGGCGACCTCGGCCTCGTAGGCGCTCTTAGCGTTGGCGAGCTGCTGCTTCACCTGCTCCGCCTCTTGCAGCGAAGTCTGGATGCGCTCCGTCCGCTCATTGAGCATGTTCAAGATCGGCTTGAACAGGAACTGGCCGAGCAGCCAGACCAGCAGGCCGACATTGACAATCTGGGCGACCAGCAGCCCCCAGTTAATTCCTAGCTGTTCCACGTTCGGCTCCTCCTCTTTGGCCGTGGCCTAGATAATATTGAAGCCGATCAGTAGACCGAACACGAGGGCGAAGATGAAGAGCGTCTCGACGAGGGCGAAGCCGAGGAACATATAGGTTCGCACCAGGCCCTCGGCCTCGGGGTTGCGCCCCATCGCCTCCAGCGCGGCGCCGAACACAATGCCGATCCCGGCGCCCGGGCCGATCGTCCCGAGGCCAATAGTCAGCGCCATCGCCAGTAGTCGCAGTCCTTCGTCGGTCACGGGTCTCCTCCTTAAGAAAGCTGTATGTGTGCGAGAAACAACGGTTCGAGAGTGCGATCTGATACGGGTAGCAACCGCCTAATGAGCAGCCCCGTGGCCCTCATCACCATGGCCGGCGTGGGGCGTCATAGCCACCGAGCCGAAGATCACGGTGAGCACCGCGAAGATCGCGGCCTGGATGAAGGCGACGAAGACCTCCAGGCCGTAGAAGGGCAGCGGCAGTAGGTAGACGAAGAAGAACGACATCACCGCCAGGATCACCTCGCCGCCGAAGATGTTGCCGAAAATTCGGAAGGAGAAGGAGATGATGCGGGTGAACTCACCGATCAGCTCAAGGATGCCCACGAACATCATCAGGAAGCCTTCCTTGAACGGATTGATGAAGAACTTGCTCAGATAGCCAATGCCGAGGGCCTGGAAGCCCCAGACCTCGATCATGAGCCCGGCCACGATCGCGAAGGCGAAGGTGACATTCAGATCCGCGGCGGGCGCCCGCAGGGCCGGCACCAGCAAGTTCTCGTGGTGGTCGCAGTAGCCCGGCCACCCAGTGAAGGCGCTCGTCTCGCCCGGCGCTTCGGGCTCCGTGGCGGCCCCACTCGCCTCAACCTCGCTGTGGCTCACCGGCCGGCAGACGCCGATGCTCCCCACGCCGGGCACGAGGGCCACGTAGTTCGCGACCAGGAAGAAGACGAAGATCGTCCCCGCCAGCGGGAAGACCTTCCCGACATTCTTCGCATCTACGCCGCGGGCGAAGTTGTAGAAGAACTCGATGATCACCTCAACCACATTCTGGAAGCCTCGCGGCACCAGCTGCAGGTTGCGGCCCACAAGCACGATCGTCAGCAGCAGCAGCAGGTCGACGATGATCGTCAGGAGCACCGAGTTCGTGACCGGCAGGAATGTGCCTGCGGAGCACTGCGCACCCTCGATCTGACCTCCGATACAGAAAAGCGCCTCCGGCGCAGCCGAGATGTGAAGGTCATCCTTCGTCATCCGGAAGCCCAGGATGTGGAGCACCACGCCGAGCACTAGGGCTATCCCCAGGACGGTGAGGATCCGGTTCCGCATCACTCAACACTCCCTTGTGATCATTGAGAACTCTTTCACAATCACTATAACATAGGACGCAAAAAAACACAACGTGCCGCCGTGGAAGTGCTTAAACGCGGGAGAGAATGAGGGCGGCCAAAGCGCCGAGAGTATAGCATAGCTGCCAGAAGCTGGCAAACCAATGCGGAAAACGGGACGCCACACAGCTTCCGGAAGCTTCCAGCTTCCGGAAGCTGTGTGGCTCAGCTGGGCACCACAGCACAGAGCCTCCGGAAGCTTCCAGCTTCCGGAGGCTCTGTGGCTCAGCTTATGCTGCGGGCGCTAGAACGCCTCGCGCAGCTCCCTGATCGCCCGCTTGGCGTTGATCCAGACCGCGCCGATCTTCGAGCTGGCGACCTTCTTGTTGAAGACGAGCACCAGCAGGAAGCGCTGCATCACATCGAAGCAGTAGAGGTCCACCGCCTGCCCCTCGTGGATATAGACGCTGGTTGCGTCCTCCTCGTGGAGCTGGCGCGCCACCTCGCCGGTGGTCGAGAAGCCGGTGGAAAGCAGCGGCAGCACGATCATCATCGGCAGGTTGGAGGCGGCGCCCACCTCGACCAGCACCATGCCCGCCCGGTCGGTGAGCATCACGCTCTGGGTGCCGAGGTCCTGAGCCAGCTGGCTCATCACCGCGCGGATGGCGTTCACGTTCTGCTCGGTGACTACCAGGTTGCCGGTATTGCTGCGCCACGAACTCGGCGCCGCCTCCGGGGCGGGTGTTGTCGGCGGGGCGTTGCGGGGCGGAGCCGGCGGCGCAGGCGCAGCCGGGCGGGCCGCAGGCTCGGCTCTGCTGGCCGCGGCCTTGCTGCGGGCCGCGAGGCCGCCCCTGGGGGGCGGCGCCGACGCCCTGGCCGAGCGCTCGCGCATGGAGGGCAGCGTGATACGGGCCGGGGTGAAGTCGCTGCGCCGCTGAGCCGGCGCCTCGTCCTGCGATCCGGCCGCGCCGCCCGAGGGCTGCGGCGATGTGCGGCGCGGCGCGGGCTCCGCCGGCTGAGTAGACGGCTCCGGCGTTTGGGCGGGCCGCTCCGGCGCCTGGGCAGGCCGATCCTGCGGCTCAGCCTCGGAGGCGGCGGCCTCGGCGGCTGAGCGCATGGCGGCGTGCAGCGCGGCGCTCAACTCGGCGGGCTCGATATCGCCGTGGAGGAAGCGATAGACACCGGCGGCCTCGGCTTGGGCGCGGGCAGAGTCGTCGGTGGGGCTGTAGAGCACCACGCGAGTCGGCACCTCGAAGTTGGGCACGATCTCCGCGAGCTCCAGCCCACTCATACCAGGCAGATCCACCTCAGCGATCAGCGCCTCTGGCGGGTTGGTGCGCATCTCCCAGAGGGCCTCGTCGGCCGAGCTGAAGAGCTGGACCGAGACGCTATCGCCAAGCTGCTCGGGCAGCTTTCGCAGCGCATCGCTCGCCGCGGCAACTACCATGAGTCGGTATGTCATTGTGCTCTCTCGTTGCTCACGGCGGGGGCGGCTCTGGCGGCCAGGCGCAACAGACCCCCCGCTTACATCTATGGTGGTAGTATACCCTAACACCGTACCAGTGTGCCTCACTCGGAGGCACATGGCAGGGCGAAGCAAAAGGTGCTACCGCGACCCTCCTCGCTCTCAACCCAGACCACGCCGCCCTGCAGAGTCGTCAAGTCACATACCAGAGACAAGCCCAACCCCACACCACCCTGCTCCCGCGTGAGCGAGTTCGCCACCTGATAGAAGCGCTCAAAGATGCGCGACTGCTGATCGCGGGCGATGCCGATGCCCGTATCCTGCACCTGCACCACCGCCCAAGCGGCGGGCAGCGCACCGCTCAGCCGGCGCACAGTTGGATTCGCTGCGGCGCGACCCACGGCGGCGGCGAGCCGCTCGTGAGGCCAGCGATCGAGCTCCACACGAATCCGGCCACCAACGGGAGTGAACTTGATCGCGTTGGCCAGGAGGTTGCCGAGCACCAGCAGCGTCTTCTCCCGGTCGAGGCTGCTCACCACCGGCGTCTCGGGCAGCGCGACATCGAGGGTCTGCCGCTTCTGGTGGGCAGCCGGCGCAAGCCGCTCCGCCGCCTGAGACACAAGCTCACCGAGGGAGATCTGCTCCAGCGAGAGCTGAGCCTGCTTCCGGTCGAACTCGCGCAGGCGCATCATATCATCGACGATCGCCTTGATCCGCTCGGCGCCATCAAGGACGCGCTGGCTGTAGTCCCGCTGCTCGCCCTCGCTCCGGTCGCGCACCATCTTGGCATAGCCCATCACGATCGAGAGCGGGCTGCGCAGCTCGTGGGAGGCGATGGCGATGAACTCGCTCTTCATGCGATCGAGCTCCCGCAGGCTGCGGTAGGCAGCATCAAGCTCGCCATAGAGATGGGCGTTGCGCAGGGCGTTGCCCGCCTGATTCGCGAGCAAGGCCAGGATCTCCTGGGCGCCGGGGCTCCCCAAATCGGGGCGGTCGTCACAGATGAGCAGCGTGCCCACACCATCCCCCTGCGCCCGCAGCGGCACCGCGAGGCCATAGGAGAGCGGCCGCCCATCGATCCTGGCCAGGGGCTCATCGTTGCCCACGGCGATCGGCTTGCCGGCCCTGATGCTATCGAGCGCGGCGACGTGCCCGGCCCGCAGCAACTCCGCCTCAGCCGGCTCCGCTACCGTCATCAGGGCAGTGTCGTTGGCGCCGGCGACGATCAGGAAGCCGGCTTGGCAGGGCACATGGTCGCGGGCGCGGCTGACGATCTCGCGGGCGAGCTGATCCCGGTCGAGGATGGCATTTATGGCCTCGCTGCTGCGCAGCAGCCCCTCGAGGGCCCGCAGCCGTACGATCTCCTGGAGCAGCCGCCGCTTATGGAGCGCCTGATCCACCACTGCCCGCAGCTCTTCGAGCTCGAACGGCTTGGTGAGATAGTCGGCCACCCCGCGGCGCACCGAGGCGTGGAGCGTGTCCACCGTGCTGTGGCCGGTCATGATCACCACGGCGATCGCCGGGTCGACCTCCCGCGCAGCCTGGGAGAGCTCCAGCCCGCTCATGCCAGGCATCTGGATATCGGCGAGCAGCAGATCGAATGGCCCTTGCTCGCGCAGCGCAGCGAGCGCCGCCTCGGCGGTGAGGGCGGTCACCGGGCTATGGCCCACGGCGCTGAGGGCGCGAGCGCAGAACGCGCACATCGTCTCATCGTCGTCGGCGATCAGCACCCGAGTGGCGGCGGCGCCGGCATGGGGGATGGGGAGCACGGGCTCGTGGGTCATTGGATTATGACACTAACTCGACGCAGGTGCGGGG
>DAOUGF010000600.1:0-3479 GCA_034429295.1 Chloroflexaceae bacterium | reverse complement strand
CTGCTGCGGGCGCTTCCCGACCGGGGCTACGCCTTCGCCAAGAGCCTGGGCCTGCTGCTCAGCGGCTATCTGGCCTGGGTTGCGGCCATGCTCGGGCTGGCTCCCTTCGCCGCGCCCACCCTCACGATCGCCGTCCTCGTCGTTGCCGCCCTCGGCTTCTGGGCCTGGGGCGGGCCGCGGACCATAGGCGCAGCCCTGCGCCCCGCGCTCCGCGCCCGCTGGCCGGCCGTCCTGGCCTCCGAGGCGCTGTTCCTCGTCGCGCTGCTCGCCGCCGTCTGGATGCGCGCCCACGACCCGACGCCCTGGGGCACCGAGCGGCCAATGGATTTCGCCTTCTTCAACGCCATCCAACGGTCGGGCAGCTTCCCCCCGGGCGATCCCTGGCTGGCCGGATTCAGCATCAACTACTACTACTTCGGCTACCTGTTGATGGCGGCGATGGCCCTGCTTACCGGCCTTGATCCCGCCGTCGCCTACAATCTCTCCCTCGCTCTGACCTTCGCGCTCACCGCCCAAGGCGTGGCCGGCCTGATCGCGAACCTGATGCTGCTGGCGTCGCCCGCCCGCCCGGCTAACGATGCCCGGCGGCCGAGACTCGCCCTCGCCTTCTTCCCGCTCCTCGGCGTGATCTTCGTGCTCGTCGCCGCGAATCAGTCGGGGGCGGTACAGGTGATCCTCGGCGACGAGCGAGCGGTGGCCCTCGACGGCCGCCAACTCCTCTCCGCCCTCGGCCAGGCCGCAAGCGGCGCGGATACGATCACCTTGCCTTACCCTGTGGCCACATCCGAAGATCGTTTCGACGGCTTGAGCTCCTGGGAGCGGCAGGATAAGGTCGCGAACTTCGATTGGTGGTGGCCCTCGCGCTCGCTCTGGGATAGCTACCCCGTCAATGGCGGCCACGAACGCCGCTACACCATCACCGAGTTCCCGCTCTTCAGCTTCCGCCTCGGCGACATGCATCCCCACGTGATGGCCCTGCCCTTCGGGCTGCTCACCGCCGCCCTGGCCTTCGGTATCCTGGCCCGCGGCGCGCCGCCGAAGCTGGCTGAGGGGCGCGCCGGCTGGGGCGAGCTCGCCCTCACCGGGATCGTCATCGGCAGCCTCTACGCCATCAATAGCTGGGATCTGCCGACCTACCTGTTGCTCTACGCCGCCGCCGTCGCTGTGCTTGTGTTCCGTACCGACTCCCTCCGCCCCTGGTGGGAGCTCGGCCGGCTGCTGCTGCTCGTGGCCGCCGCCGCCTACCTGCTCTTTCTCCCCTTCCACCTCACCTTCCACTCGCTGGTGGGCGGCGCCACGCCCTGGCTCGACCTGCCGATCCTTGGCCGGCTCACCAGCATCGTTGCGCCTTACCTCGGCGGCCGTAGCGGGCTGCACGCCTTCATCATCATCTTCGGCCTCTTCGCTGTCCCGATCGTCGCCTTCGTCTATCTTGCCGGCCAGGAGGGAGAAGGGCGCGAGGAGGAGCGTGGCGATGAGCTGGGAGCAGCGAGCGAGGATGATGACAAGCTCGAACGCATAGAGGAGGCGGCTGGCCAGGCCCACGTGCCCGAGCGGACGCTGGGCGTCGCAGCGCGGCCATTCTCAATTCCCAATGCTCCGTTCTCAGTTCTCCCCTGGCTGCCCCCGGCTCTCCTGCTCATCGGCCTGCTCCTCGGCTTCCCGCTGCTCGCCCTGGCGGGATTGGGCCTGCTGGCCACGGACCGGGCGTGGCGCTTGCGGGATCGGGCCGGCGACTGTTTTGGATTGCTGCTGGCCGCGCTCGGCTGCGCGGTGCTCTTCGGCGTCGAGCTGATCTACATTCGCGACGCCTTTGAGGGCCTCTCGGCCCGCATGAACACGGTCTTCAAGTTCTACTACCAGGTCTGGCTGATCTGGGGCACTTTGGCGCCCTTCGCCCTCTGGCGGGCGCTCCACGGCGTCGCCGGCTATCGCCGGGCCGTCGCGCTCGGCGCGGGCGCCCTCACCTTTGTGCTCCTGGCCGGCGCCCTCGTCTACCCGTGGCTCACCCTCGGCCAGCTCGGCCGTGGGGAGGCCAGGGGCCTGCGAGGGCTCACGCCTCGCGAGCTCAGCGCCGCCGGCGAGGCCTCGATCGCGTGGCTGCGGCGCGAGGCCGCGCCGGGCAGCGTCGTGCTCGAGAGCGTAGATCTGCTGAACCCAGCCGAGGCCGCCGCAGGGAGCGCGCCCGCTTGCGGCGGCTCCTACAACGGCTCAGGTTTTGGCGGCGTGGCCGCGGCCACCGGGCTGCCCACCGTGCTCGGCTGGCATTTCCACCAGGTGCAGTGGCGCGGCGGCGATCAAGCCGCTCGCGAGCAGCTTGGCCCACGCTGCGCCGATGTCTACACGATCTACAGCACCCTCGACGTGAACCGGGCCCGCGAGTTGCTCACGAAATATAGCGTCGACTACGTCTACGTCGGCGGCCTCGAGCGCGGCCTCTATAGCCCTGAGGCCCTTGCGAAGTTCGAGCAGCTTGGCGTGCCGGTGTTCCAGCAGGACGAGGTGACAATCTTCAAAGTTTCCTAGCCGCCCCGCCGTGCTATACTCTGATCAAGCCGCCGACAGCGAGGTCGGCGCCGCGCGACAAAGGAGTTTCGCGATGATCACGAAGAGGCCGGGCCCCGGCGGCGTGGTGCGTGTCACCTTCGCTATGCCCGGCGTCATCTGGGCCGATTCGATCCACCTGGTCGGCGATTTCAATGGCTGGGACGAGCGGGCCACCCCCCTGCGGCAGACAGAGCACGGCTGGATGGTCACTCTGGAGCTCGAGGCGGGCCGGGCCTACCAATATCGCTATCTGATCAACGCCACCGAGTGGCGGAACGATTGGCAGGCCGATACCTACGCCCCCAACCAGTTCGGCGGTGACAACTCCGTGGTCCTCGTCCCTGCCTTCGATGATGCGCCGGCCGAGGAGGCCGTTGGGTCGCAAGCCGTGTCGAGGCCGAAGCGCGTCATCCCCTTCACCCCGCCCCGGCTGCGCCTCGTGCCTACCGGCTAGCTGTCTCACGTGGGCTCCGCCCCCTGCACCCCCGCGGGGCTCACCTGCGCGGTGGGCTCACCTGCGCGGTGGGCGGCACCTGCGCGGTGCGAGCGTCTGCAGGCGGGCTCCGCCCCCTGCACCCCCGCCGGAGGGGGCGGCTGCCCCCTCCGGACCACCCCCAAGCCGGAGGGCCGTACCGTGCCGTCGCCTGGCGGCGTACCCATCCCTTTGACGGGCAGAGCCATCCGCCTCGGCCGGTGGCAGATCTGCGGTCGGGGTGGTGTGTAAGCATCGGTTGTGCCGCCCGCTCCCTCACACCAGATTCTCGAAAGCTTGCTGGCGGCGAGGTGGCGCCGGCACGCCGGATCGTGCAGGGCGCAACCACCGCGCATGTGTCCTGCGCAAAGCTACGGCACAAGCCCGTCGCTGAGACGAGGTAGCAGATCAGCGTCGGCACGGCACTGGCTTCCTACTTGGGGTCCAGGGGCGAGGCCCC
>DAOUGF010000599.1:0-9131 GCA_034429295.1 Chloroflexaceae bacterium | reverse complement strand
CCCTCGGCGCCGAGAGCGGGAATGGCAGTACCTGCTCCACGCCAGCGCCAGGCAACTTCGCCCCCGAACGGTATTGGAAGTGCATCGGTTGTGCCGCCCGCTTCTTCACACCGGGTTCAGGAAAGTTTGGCGACGGCACGCCGGATCGGACAGGGCGCAACCAGCGAGCGAGAGCCACCGTGCCTGGCCAAGGCTCAAGCCCGACGATGAGACGAGGTAGCAGATCAGCGGCGGCACGGTACTGGCTTCCGACTTGGGGGTCCGGGGGCGAGGCCCCCGGCGCGGGGGGTGTCGGGGGGCGCGCGTCCGCCCCCCGACAAATCAAGCGGGGCGGCAGCGCCCGCAAGAGGCGGCTGGCAGCCAGCGGCAGCCCCTGGCTCAATCGGCGCGGCGCGGCCGATACTGGATCGCCTCGGCGAGGTGCGCCGGGCTGATCCCCTGGCTGCCGGCGAGGTCGGCGATGGTGCGGGCGAGCTTGAGCACGCGGTGATAGCCGCGGGCGGAGAGGTTGAGCTGGCGGACGGCAGCCTTCATCAGCGCCTGGCCTGCGCCGTCGAGTTGGCAGTGGGCGCGGATCTCGGCGGCGCCCATGTCGGCGTTGGTGCGGGGCCGGGCGCCGGCGAAGCGGCGCGTCTGGATGGCCCGCGCGGCGACGACGCGGGCCCGGATCGCCGCCGATGGCTCGCCCAATCGCTCGCTGCTCAGCTTCTCGTATTGCACCCGCGGTACATCCACATGGATGTCGAAGCGGTCGAGGAGCGGGCCGGAGATGCGCTTCTGGTAGCGGGCCAGCATGGCCGGCGAGCAGACGCACTCCCGTTCTGCATCGCCGTGCCAGCCGCACGGACATGGGTTGCGCGCCGCCACTAGCATCACCGCGGCCGGGTAGGTGACGCTGCCGCTGGCGCGGCTCAGAGTGACGGTGCGATCCTCCAGAGGTTGGCGCAGGACTTCGAGCTTGGGGCCGAACTCCGGCAGCTCGTCGAGGAAGAGCACGCCGCGGTGGGCCATGCTGATCATGCCGGGGCGCACGCGGCCGGCGCCGCCGCCCACCAGTCCGGCGGCCGAGGTGGTGTGGTGGGGAGCGCAGAAGGGCCGTCGCCGCATCAGCGGAGTCTCCTTCGGCAGCTGACCGCAGACGCTGTAGATCTTCGTGACCTCGAGAGCCTCGTCGAAGTCGAGGGGCGGCAGAATCGAGAGCAGCGCCCGCGCCATCATCGTCTTGCCGGAGCCGGGCGTGCCGCTCATCGCGAGGTTATGGCCGCCTGCGGCGGCAACCTCCAGCGCCCGCTTCACATGCTCCTGGCCCTTGATGTCCTGGAAATCTACCGGGAAGGGTGGCTCGTCAACGAGATTTAGCGGGGACGCGGCGTGGGCGGCGATGGGGCGCTCGCCGGCGAGGTGGGCGACCAGATCGGCCAGGCGGGCGACGGGCACGATCTCCAGCCCGGCGATCAGCGCGGCCTCCGCGGCGTCCTCGGCGGGAACGTAGAGCGTTTTGGTGCCACTGGCGCGGGCCATGGCAGCCATGGGCAGCACGCCGTCGATGTGGCGCAGCGTACCGTCCAGCCCCAACTCGCCCACGAAGGCGGCGTCGGCCACATCGGCCACAATCTGGCCTGAGGCGAGGAGCAGGCCCACGGCGATCGGCAGATCGTAGGCTGGACCGGCCTTGCGCGTGTCGGCTGGGGCCAGGTTCACGGTGAGGCGCTTCATCGGGAAGGTGAGGCCCGAGTTCCGGATGGCGGAGCGGACGCGCTCGCGGCTCTCCAGCACGGCGGCGTCGGCGAGCCCGACAACTGCGAAGGCCGGCAGGCCCTGGGCAATATCCACCTCAACCTCGACCAGCAGGCCCTCCAGCCCAATCACGGCGCAGCTGTAGACTTTCGCCAGCATCCAGATACTCCAGCGGCTACACGGCGGACGCTCGCCATGTGTACCGTGGGGCGGAGCCGAAGGATACGATTCTGGGGGGGATTTGCGCCCGGTCTGGTGCGGTCGTATACTGCACGTCTCGATAGTAGTTACACGGAGGGAGCAATGGGAAA
Source organism: Chloroflexaceae bacterium (assembly GCA_034429295.1). Classification (GTDB taxonomy): domain Bacteria; phylum Chloroflexota; class Chloroflexia; order Chloroflexales; family Chloroflexaceae; genus OHK40. The sequence continues at coordinate 7,083 of DAOUGF010000599.1, read as the reverse complement.
GCAGAAGCGCGCGCTATCACAGCCAAATCCCGCCATCCGGCTCTCCGGCCTGCGGCAGCGGCTGGCGCCGCTCTTCGCCGACCCGGCCGTGAGCAGTGATGAGTTGGGCGCTGTGCTGAGCCAGCTCACCGATGGCCTGAAGCCCGCCTCGTTCCTGCCCATGCTGGTGGGCGCCTTCGCGGAGGCACCCGAGGAGCGCCGGGCGCAGCTCGGGCCCGCCGTGGGCGAGTGGCTGCGGGCGAAGGGGTTGCTCGCCACGCTGCGCGAGCTCGATGCCCGCCAGCAACTCGCGCCCTCCGCGCGGGAAGATGTGGTGACCTGGCTGGCGGCGGGCGGCATCGAGGCGGTAGCGCACGAGCCGGTCGATCTCGCCGATCTTTTTGTGGGCGCGTATGAGATCGGCGACATCTACCAGGCGTCCCCGACGCTGCTCTGGTATAGCGACGGCAGGCGGAGGCGCGTGATCAGCGTCGCCTTCCTGATCGACAACGAGCCGCCCTGGTACGGGGCGCTGAAGGATGTGGCGGTCAATACGCACCGCGACCCTGAGCAGGCGAACGATCGGCTTCGCTCGCATTGGCAAGGGATGGGCGCCGACCTTGTGCCGCTCGAGGCCGCCGCGGCCAAGACGCGCGTTCTCTCCGCTCTCGCCCAGAATCGCGCCCAGAACATTCGCCTGCCGGCCGACTTCGCCGCGGCCCGCGACGTGCTCGTGCCGCTCCTGCTCGCGCTCCCCAACGAGGAGGAGACCCCGCAGCTCACCGCCGACGAGATCGAGGCCATGGTCACCGAGGGCCGCAGCGTGGAGGATCTGCGCGCAGAAGAGCGCGTACTGGGCTTCCAGACGCGCCTGCCGGACGGCCAGGTGATTCGTGTGCTCCCCGGCCCAGAGGATGATTTCTAAACAGAACCACGATCATTCGCCGGTAATGGGCCGGCTGGCGCATCCCAAGGGGCGGCCACGATGGGCCGCCCTTACAGGTCCATGCCGAGAGATATCTGTGGTTCCATATAGAGCTAGCTGGCCCTGAGCACGTTCTCGTTCATGTGGCCCGCCTCGAAGTCGCTGAGGTTCTTGATCGTCGTCTCGGCGATCGTCGTCATGGCCTCGTGGGTGAAGAAGGCCTGGTGGCCGGTGAGCAGCACGTTGGGGAAGGTGAGCAGGCGGGCCAGGACCTCGTCGCCCATCACGGAGTCGGAGAGGTCGCGAAAGAACTTGCCCTCCTCCTCCTCGTAGACATCGAGGCCGACGGCGCCGATGTGGCCGCTCTGGATGAAGGTGATCAGGGCCTCGGTGTCGATCAGGCCGCCCCGGCTCGTGTTGATCAGCATCAGGCCCGGCTTGGTGAGTGCGAGGGTCTCGGCGTTGATCATGTGGTGCGTCTCGGGTGTGAGCGGGGCGTGCAGGCTGATGATGTCGGAGCGGCGCAGCAGATCCTCAAGGGAGACGTACTCCATCCCCAAGGCGAGGCAGTCGGGATTCTCGCGCACATCGTAGCCGAGGAGCGGGCAGCCGAAGCCGTGCATGATCCGGGCGAAGATCGCGCCGATCTTGCCGGTGCCGACCACGCCCACCGTGCGGCCGTGGATATCGCGGCCGAGCAGGCCCGCGAGGCGGAAGTTGAACTCGCGGGTGCGGTTGTAGGCGCGATGTACGCGGCGATTGAGCGTCAGCAGCAGAGCCACGGCGAACTCGGCCACGGCGTAGGGCGAGTAGTAGCTCACCCGCATACAGGTGATGCCGTGGCGCTCGGCGGCCGCCAAGTCCAGATTGTTGAAGCCGGTTGAGCGCTGCACGATCAGGCGCACGCCTGCGGCGGCCAGCCGCGCCATCACCGGCTCGGTGGCGTGGTCGTTCACGAAAAGGCAGACGGCGTTGTAGCCCTCGGCGAGGGCCGCCGTCTGCTGATCCAACTGGGCGATGGTGTAGTCGAGGATGTGGCGCCCGGCGTTGGCCGCATCAAGAAAGGTTCGGTCGTATGAGTGCATATCGTAGACGAGCACGCGCATAGTCGCTCCCTTCTAATTGCAGATTGCAGAGTGTGGGGATGAAGGCCGGCGGCAGGCGATAGCGGCGCCTTGGAGGCTGCCCGGCCCGAGCTGTGGCCTTACTGTACCAGAGAATTCAGCTGCCGCAGGGATGCAGGGCGCGCCGTGGCGGTAAGCTGCAAGCCTCAGCGCTGGCAGCCAGGGCAGAAGTAGGTGAGCGCCTGGCCGATCGGTGTGCGCTGGATGGGCGTGCCGCAGCGGGGGCAGGGCTCGCCGGCGTGCATGTAGATCTTGCGGTCCTGGCGGGCGCCGCCCTTGACGCCCCGCAGGTCGGGCATGGTGCCGCGGAGGGCGATGCCCTCGGCGAGCACGGCGCGGGCGGCGGCGTGGAGACGCGTCACTTCCTCGAGGGTGAGGGAGCCGGCTTTGCGGCGCGGGTCGATCTGCGCTTCCCAAAGGCTCTCATCGGCGTCGCGGATGCCGAGCCCTGCGATGATCTTCTGGTCTACCAGAGCGGTCTTGAGCACGCCGCGGCGGCCAGCGAGGCGGGCGGCGAACTGCTCGGGCGTGAAGTCGTCGGCGAGCAGTTCGGGGCCGAGGGCGGCGAGGCGGAGCCGCTCGGCCACCTCAGCGGCGGGCCCGGCGGCCACACGGGCGTAGCCCACCCGGTCGCGTAGGCGCAGATCCTCGCCCTTGTCGAGGGTGAAGCAGACCATCGTCTGCGGGTCGGCGGGCTCGGTTGTGGGCATGAGACGCAGGGTGCCGTGGAGCATCATGTGGAGGGCGAGGGTGATGCCGCCGCTCAGGTCGCAGAGCAGATGCTTGGCGCGGCGGTTGGCGTCCTCCACGCGGCGGCCGGTCACCAGCGCCTCGAAGGCTGCGGGCTCGGGGAAGCGCACGGCCGCCGGCTGCAGCACCCGCACGGCCTCGATCGGCCGCCCGACCACCAGGGCGCAGAGTTCGCGGGCGAAGGTCTCGACTTCGGGGACTTCTGCCATGGGCCGCTACTCCAGGGTGAGCATGTAGGCCACGAGAGCGTCGATCTCCGCCGGGTCGAGGCTCTGCTCGTAGTTGGTGGGCATGAGGCCGGCGTTGTAGCCGGGCGTGATCACGGCGTTGGGCTGGATAGTCTCCCGGCGGAGCCAGGCGGCGGCGTCCAAGCCGTCGGGGTTGGCGGCGGCCCGCGTGGCGACGCCCGCGAGATTGGGGCCGACGGTGGCGGCGCCGTCCGGCTCGACGGTGTGGCAGCCGGTGCACCAGCGCCGGAAGAGCGCCTCGCCCGCGGCGGCGGGGTCGTCGGCCGTGGGCGATCTGCCGCAGCCGGCCGCGAGCGCGAGCAATAGGAGCCAGAGCCACAGATAGCGCTTGTTCATCTTAATCCGGCACGTTCGCCCGCAGCTCCTCGAGCCAGACGCGGGCCTCGGAGTCGCTGGGGGCGCGCCAGTCGCCGCGAGGGGAGAGCGAGCCGCCCGAGCCCACCTTCGGGCCGTTCGGCACAGCCGAGCGCTTGAACTGGCTGATCTGGAAGAAGCGGTAGAGGAACACATCCAGCCAGCGCTTGATCGTCGGCAGATCGTAGGCTACGCGTTTGGCCTCGGGCAGGCCTTCGGGCCAGGCGCCGCGAGAGGCGTCGGACCAGGCGTGGTGGCTGAGGAAGGCGACCTTGCTCGGGCGGAAGCCGTAGCGGGTGATGTAGTAGAGGTTGAAGTCCTGCAGCGCGTACGGGCCGATCTTCGCCTCAGTGCTCTGGGCGGGGCCGGCGCTCGCGCCGTCGGCGGCGGGCACGAGCTCGGGCGAGATCTCGGTGTCGAGGATCGACTGGAGCGTGGCGTTGGTGGCCGCGTCGAACTGATTGGTGCGGATCACCCAGCGGATGAGGTGCTGGATGAGCGTCTTCGGCACCGAGGCGTTGACGTTGTAGTGGGACATGTGGTCGCCGACGCCGTAGGTGGCCCAGCCCAACGCGAGCTCGCTCAGGTCGCCGGTGCCGAGGACAAGGGCGTTGTGGAAGTTGGCGAGGCGGAAGAGATGGGAGGTGCGCTCGCCGGCCTGCACATTCTCGAAGGTCACATCGTAGACCGGCTCGCCGGCGGCGTAGGGATGGCCGATATCCTTGAGCATCTGGAGCGCCGACGGGCGGATGTCGAGCTCCTCGCTGGTGACGCCGAGGGCGGCCATGAGGGCGTGGGCGTTGCCCCTGGTGTGCTCGGAGGTGGCGAAGCCGGGCATCGTGTAGGCGAGGATGTTGGTGCGGGGCAGGCCGAGGCGGTCCATCGTCTTGGCGGCGACGATCAGGGCCTGGGTGCTGTCGAGGCCGCCGGAGACGCCGATCACCAGCTTCTTGATCCCGGTGGCGCTGAGGCGCTTCAGCAGGCCGTGAACCTGGATGTTGTAGGCCTCGTAGCAGCGGGCGTCGCGGGTGGCGGGATCGTTCGGCACATACGGGAAGCGCTCCACGGTGCGCTGCAGCGGCAGATCGCCGGCGGGAGGCGTGAAGGGGAAGGGCACGCGGCGGAAGCGCCGCAGCAGCTCCCGATGGTCAGCCACGGTATCGGCGAAGCTGCCCTGGCGCATGCGATCCTGGGCGAGGCGCTCGAGGTCCACGTCGGCGACGATCAGCTGCTCCTCGTCGTGGAAGCGCTCGGATTCGGCGAGCTGCTCGCCGTTCTCGTAGATCAGGGCGTGGCCGTCCCAAGCGAGGTCGGTGGTGCTCTCGCCGGGGCCGGCGGCGGAGTAGAGGTAGGCGGCGAGGCATCGGGCGGATTGGCCGGCGCAGAGGGCGCGGCGGTAGTCGGCCTTGCCGATGGTGATATTGCTCGCGGAGAGGTTGCAGAGGATGGTGGCGCCGGCGAGGGCGGCGAAGCTGCTGGGAGGGATGGGCGTCCAGACATCCTCGCAGATCTCGGTGTGGATAAGCATGCCCGGCAGCCCCTCGGCGACGTAGATCAGGTCGGGGCCGAAGGGTGCCGTCTGGCCGCAGAGTTCGATCTCCGTGGCGATGGCGTCGCGGGCGGCGGCGAATTGGCGCTTCTCGTAGAACTCGCGGTAGTTGGGCAGGTAGCTCTTGGGCGTCACGCCGAGCACGCGGCCGGCGTGGATGGCGACGGCGCAGTTGAAGAGCCTGCCGTCAACGCGCAGCGGCGCGCCGACCAGCAGGAGCGGGCGCAGCTCGGCACTGGCCTCGATCAGCGTAGCGAGGGCGGCCCGGACGGCGTCGAGCAGGGCGTCCTGGTGGAAGAGATCGTCGTTTGTGTAGGCGGATATGCCGAGCTCGGGGAAGAGGACCAAGGCGGCGCCGGCCTCGTGGGCGCGCCGGGCGAGGGCCAGGGTGCGCTCGCCATTGAAGTGGGGGTCGGCCACCTTCAGCGCGGGCACGCCGACAGCGACGCGGGCGAAGCCGTGACTATAGATCGAGTGGAACGGCTTTGGCATAGTGTCAGTATAGCACTAACTTGCCGAGGCGCAAGAGGGCGCGGCGGTGGGTGCTAGCGCCCGTACAGCGTAGTCGGTAGTCTGTATAGCGAGACCCTCACAAAGCCAGAGAGCCAAGCGATATGGCCAAAAAGGCCGCCTGAAATTGCGCTAGGAGACCGGGGCGGTGTAGCGGCGCTCGATCGCCTCGCGGATGCGGCCGCGGCTGGCGTGGGCGTCGAGGTTGCGGTCGGCCTCGATCGCGGCGGCCTCTTCGGCGAGCTCGGGGTCCTTGACCGTCTCGCGGAACCAGCGGGAGTAATCGCCGAGGCCGAGGTGGTAGAGCCAGGTCTCGTCATCAACACCGTCGGCGATCTGGGCGAAGAGCATCAGATTCTGGGCGCGGAGCTGCAGCTTGCCATCGGGGCCGCGGAAGATAAAGCTGTCGTGCTTCATATCGCCCTCGGCGTACTTGCGGATGTGGCGGCGATGGGCCGAGGTGGGCTGGACCGCGCGCAGACGCTGTGGGGCGGCACGGGAGGCGCGATCCCAGAACAGCACCTCGCCTTGGGCGAGCTTCACCGGCTCGCCGGGGCGCGCCTCCTCGCCGGCGATAGGCGGGGGCGGCTCGTCGCCTACAGCCCTGCTGAAGGCGCGCAGCATTTCGTGGGGAGCATCGCCGACAGCCACCACATCCTGCACACCGGCGAGGACGGCGGGCGCCATCAGGTCGGGGTGCACGGTGATGTAGAGCATACCGGTGGCCTGCTGCGAGAGCTGGAGCGCGCCGCCGCCGCGATCGGCGTGGAGCATATGGTGGGCTTCGTCCACCGCGATCCAGTGGGGGCGCCCGAGGCGGGCTCGCAGCTCGAGCAGGCGTGGCATCAGATCATCGAAGAAGGCGGGCCGGCGCTCTAGGCTAATGCCGAGCAGGTTGACGACGACGCTCTGGGTCGGGTCAGCCAGCAGATCGAGGATCTCATCGACGGTAGGTGCGTTTCTGGGGCCGCCGAGGTGGACGGCGCGCTCGTATGCCTCGTAGTCGCCCTCCGGGTCGATGATGCAGAACTGCAGCTCACGCTCGGCCATCTGGTCGAGGAGGGCGGTGGCGAAAGTGGACTTGCCGCTGCCGGAGCTGCCGCTGATCAGCAGGTTGACGCCGTAGGGCGGTAGGCTCTGCTCCGTACCATCGGGGCGGGCGCCGAGCCGCAGGTGGTGGCGATGGAGGCGGGGCTCGAGGGCGGCGAGGTCGTCGGCGAGCATGGCGTCGATCAGCTCGACCACGCCGGCGCCGCGGGCGCCCGCGGTGACCCAATCGGCGCGCTCTTTGAGCATCGGTAGGGCGTTGGCAACGGCGACGGCGACGGCGCAGCAGCTGAGGAAGGCGTGATCGTTCTCCGCATCGCCGATGCCGACGACGTTGTGGGTGGAGATGCCGAGCTCGGCGAGGGCGGCTCGCAGGCCGCTGGCCTTATTGACGCCGGAGGGGAGTACCATCACCGCGCCCTTGTTGAAGATGATCTGCAGCTCTAGGCCGAGCTCGCGGATCACCTCGAGGACCGTGGTGTCGTGGGGCTCCCAGGTGGCGACGATGCAGCGCCCTACTGACAGTGGGGCCACGTTGCGGGCCTGCACCGCCTCCACGAAAGCGGCGGGGGGCGGCTCGCCGAGCGGGCGCTCGCT
>DAOUGF010000598.1:0-5081 GCA_034429295.1 Chloroflexaceae bacterium | reverse complement strand
CTCCGCTGCCGCAGGCCAGGTGGATCGGGACCGTGCATCACGGCCTGCCCGAGAACCTGTACCGGTTCTCGCCGCACGGAGGAGACTACTTCGTTTTCGTCGGCCGGATCTCGCCGGAAAAGCGTGTCGATCGGGCGATCGAGATCGCGACGGCTCTCGGCACCAAGATCAAGATCGCGGCCAAGATCGACAAGGCCGACCGCGAGTACTTCGAGAAGGAAATCGCGCACCTATTCAACAATCCGTTGGTCGAGTATCTGGGAGAGATCGGCGATGGGCAGAAATCGGAGCTCATCGGCGGCGCGCGCGCACTGCTCTTCCCGATCGATTGGCCGGAGCCGTTCGGCATCGTGATGATCGAGGCTATGGCGTGCGGAACCCCGGTCGTCGCATTCGGCCATGGCTCGGTGCCCGAAGTGATCGACGACGGCGTGACGGGGTTCATCGTCAACGACATGCCTTCGGCCATCGAGGCGGCCGCGCGGGTGCACGAGCTCGATCGCCGTCGGGTGCGTCAGGTGTTCGAGCAACGCTTCACGGCGCGGCGAATGGCTAAGGAGTATCTCAAGCTGTACCAACGGGTCGCCGTATCGAACATGGTGCGATACTCTGGATACCAGGACTCCGTCGGCTCTCGCAAGCTGGAAGACGGCAAGGCGCCGCGAGAAGTGCCGGCGGCGGCTCAAGCGCAGCGCGGCACAACGGGGACGCCACCGTTGCATAAGAACCAGCCCATGAGCGGCGGATCGGTCGGATGACGGCAGAGAAGACCCCAAGGTAGCACCAGCCACGGCCTTCTTCGCGATGGGAGACGCCTCCTCATCTTCCTTCGCGGAGAAGGCCTGCTCCGACACTCACCCCGAGCCGGCCACACCGGCTGATGCCAGTTCGGCGGCGCGCCCGAGCACCGCGCGCAGCAAGCCGGCCGTCTCCTCTGGCGAGACATCGAGGCCGGCGTCGCCGACCACCCATTCGGCCATCCAGTGGCCGGGCAGCTGGCACGGCCGCAGCGGGTGGAAGAGCCAGACGCCGGTCTCGGCCGCTATCTCCAGCAGCGCCCGCTCGAGGGCGGCGCGCTCGCCGCGGATGAACAGGTGGAACATGTTGGTCTGCGGCGGGTTCGGCAGCAGCGTGAGCTCGGGCAGGCTGGCCAAGGCCGCAGCCACCGCTTGGGCGTGGGCGACATAGGCCTCGATGCGGCCGAGGCGCTCGGCCAGACTCTTGCGGGCGGAGAGCACGTAGGGGAAGAGGCGCACCAGGTTTCCACCTTGGCGCCGCTGCCAGACCCGCGCCTCGGTGATGAGATCCGCCGGGCCGGCGAGGGCAGCCCCGGCGATGCCGCCGAGCGTCTTGTAGAACGAGACGTAGACGCTGTCGAACAGCCCGGCGATCGCGGCGTAGTCGCGGCCGTAGAAGGGCCGGCACTCCCACAGTCGCGCCCCGTCGAGGTGCAGGGCGGCGCCGCGCTCGCGCGCCCAAGCGCACTGCGCCTCCAACTCCTCCCAACCCGGCAGCTGTCCGCCGATCTCGCGTTGGGGCAGCTCCAGCAGCAGCGCGGCGATGGGCTCGCGCACGGCGTCGAGGTCGGCGCGGGTGATGAGTTGGTGGCGGTTGCCCACGAGCACGCCGTGGAGGCTGTGGAGCAGGCGGTAGCCGCTCTCCTCGTGCAGCTCCAGGTGGCATGTGGGATGGAAGGCGACCGCCCGGCAGCCCGCACGCTCGGCCCAGATGCGCAGGGCGATCGGCTGGGCCATGGTGCCGCTGGGCAGAAACAGGGCCGCCTCCTTGCCGAGCAGCGCGGCGAGCTCGGCCTCGAAATCGGCGATGATCGGGCCCCTGCCGTAGCCGTCGCCCTCCAGCGCGGGGTCGGTCCATGCGGCGAGCTCAGTCAGCGTCTCACGCGGCGAGGACGGGTAGTGGTGGGTGAGGAAGCGGGCGCAGGCGCGGCGCACCTCGTTCGCATCAAGAGGCTTCATTGGCGTTCTCCCCTTTGAGTGTCAGGCGCGCCCGGCGGCACGCTCCGCATGAGTTGCTGGTAGGGACGACCGACGACGGGGGTTAAGCTGCTCGAGGTCTACCTCGGGCGAGGCCTGGGCGGCGGGGTCAAACCGGAACATCCACCAGGGTAGTTTCTCGCTCGGTACGGCGCGGCCACCGTGCTCGAAGCCCTCGGGCTCGCTGAACGCCGTGTTAAAGAGCAGAAGTCGCAGGCGATCGGCGGGGCGCAGTGCGGCTGCCCGCTCGGCGATCATACCACCACCGAGGGCGTACGACATCGTCCTCGCGGATCCGCGTCGCAACGGCGCTTTGGGTGGTATCGGTGGTGAGCGTACTGGTGGCAACTATCCAGCGCAAGACCTCAGCGCGCGGGATGCGATAGGTGCGGCCGGCTCGCACCGCGGCGAATCGCCCCTGGCTGGCCCAGCGCTGTACGGAGCGCGGGTGAACCTGCAGGACTGCCGCGACCTCAACAGCGGAGGACCCTTCGACATGCTGACCGAGGTCTATGTGTGGGCCAGTGTGCCTGAAGGTGAGGGGCCACAGCTGACCCTCATCATCGACCCGCCACGCGATGACCTGGGTACACGGCACGTCATCTTGCAAGAGTGCTGCATCTATAACCGGCGATGAGTTGCTATGGTGTGGATGAGGATGGGATGCACAGGGCCTCCCTGCCCATACACCAGCTGCGCGACCGGCTCGATACTTGACGGTCGAACATGACAGAGCAGCTTCCGTCGGCATCATCGGTGACACAGCCTACACACATGCGACGGCTACCTGTGCCGCTGGCGCCGGCGGTGCCTCCCCTGCAATCGTCTCCAAAAGCTCGATGACTTCTTCAGAGGACAAGGGAGTCCAGCTCGTCGAGCAGGCGGGTGGTGGCGGCCGTATCGTTGGCGTTCACGGCGACGATCAGGGCGGCGATGATGTCGAGGGTCGTCACAGAGGTGCTCCTTCGTTTCCACTTCCCGGTCCGGGGTCGAGACGAGCCCCGCCCAGCTCGACACTGACCGCTCGACGAAGGGCACCTCACCGCTGACTGCGCCTGCTCCTCGGGCGGAACATCCTCGCTGGGCAGGTCTCAGTGGCTGACAACGGAACTCGTATGCAGCCCTCGGCGTAGGCGTGGCGCTTCGTTGTAGGGTTGTTACTTCCGAGGCCTGGAGGCTGACATTCACATCGGCTATACTGCGGAGCGCTATGCATCGTTATCACACGTACGCTATCCTTGGCTATCTGGCCCTCACGATCGCGCTCTTCATGCCGGTTCTGCCTCAGCTGACGTCCGCGATCCCCGGCGGTCCTGTAGCTGACGTAGACGGATGGCAAAACGTTTGGCACCTCTGGTGGACGCTGCGCGCCTTACGCGATGGGCAGTCGCCGCTCTTTACGCCACTGCTCTTTCATCCCATGGGGGTCGACCTCGCGCTCCATCCGCTGAATCTGAGTAATGGCATCCTGGCCTTGCCAGTAACGGCTTGGCTTGGGCCCGTGGCCGCCTACAACCTCGTCAGCATGGCCTCGTTCGTGATAGGGGGATGGGCCGCCTATGCCCTGGCATTGCGGGTGGGCTCGAGGCCTGCAGCAGCCTTCGCCAGCGGCCTCGTCTTCGCCTTCGGCCCGTTCCATCTCGCCAAACTCTGGGATGGCCAGCTTGAGCTGATTGCCACTCAGTGGGTCGTGTGTTTCGCGCTGGCCGCTCTGGTAGCCACGAGTGAAAGGGGTTGGCGTGCGGCTCTCGCCGCTGGTGTGGCCCTCGCGGTTGTCGGCTATACCAGCCTCTACTACCTGCTGTTCTGCGCAATCCTCCTGTGCGTGATGGCATTGCTGTGGCTGCCCTGGAACCGACCGTTGCGTGAAGTCGCCACCTATCTGAGTCGTTGCGCACTCGTGCCACTCCTGGCACTCATCCTCCTCACGCCCATTCTGGTACGCCTCCTTCGGGACTCCACCAGCCTCTCGCTCACAGCAGGCGATGACCGGGTGAGCGGCGACTTCCTGTTCGTGCGCTCAGCGAATCTGGTCGACTTCTTCTTACCAAGTCCACTGCACCCGCTGTGGGGCGACACAGCTGCACGTATTGGCCAGGCCCTGCACCCGGGCATCGCAGCTTGGAATATCGCCCTTGGGTACACCGCAATAGCCTTGGCGATCATCGGCCTGGTCTTGGTACGCTCCCAGACCTGGCGGTGGGGCGTGGTGGCCCTTGTCGGCGCACTCCTGGCCCTCGGCCCGGTGTTGAGTGTAGGGCCGATGCAGACCATGCTACCTATGCCCTACCAACTCCTTGTGCATCTGCCAGGAATGGGGCTTGCCCGGCGGCCAAGTCATTTTGTCATTCTGACGATTATCGCTTTGGTTCCTCTGGTTGGTCTGGGGCTGACGACGCTGGGTGAGCGCTTCGGTCGCCCACGTCTTGTGGCGGTTGCCGCCACCGTACTTCTGCTTGTCGAGTATGTGCCCCAACCGTTCCCGGCGTTGCCCTTCCAGGTCGACCCGGTCTACTACGTTTTGGCGGGCCGTCCCGGCGCGCTCCTGGTTACACCCAACGTGAGCAAGGGAACCTTCTCGCTCACGCGGCAGATTATCCACGAGCGACCGATTGTCGGTGGATTCCTCGCGCGGCAGCCACCTTACCCGTTTGTGGAGTATACCCCTGGTGTGCGCCAGCTCTGGCGTCTACGCCCTGAGAAGAGCGGTGTGACCGAGCCGCTTGAGATGTTAGGGCCCTTGGCGCTTCGGTCAGCAGGGATCACCGATGTCGTGATCGATCTCGCGTATCTCCCGCCCGAGCGTATGGCCGAGGTAGCCACGGTGTTGGCTCACGTTTTACCAAACACCGAGCCCATTTTTGCCGACGAGCACAGTGTGCTCTACCCGGTGCCCGAGGTGCCCTTGCGCCCGTTCGCGTACCTGGGAGCGGGCTGGCACGATGAGGAAGGAAACGGGGACTATCAGTGGCGTTGGATGGGTGCCGAGGCTGAGGTGTTCATGACAAACCCGCTGCCCGAGCCAAGGGTGGTGACCCTCCTCTTGCGAGGCGAGAGTTACCTTCACCGCCGTCCGGTAGCCCTCTC
>DAOUGF010000597.1:0-4772 GCA_034429295.1 Chloroflexaceae bacterium | reverse complement strand
GGACTATCGATCGCAGATCGCGGATCGCAGACTGTAGAAGCGCCAACAACAGGGCGCAGATTCTTTCCGCTCGCGGCGCTCGGAGTCACCGCGGTGGCGCTGCTGCTGCGGTTCTGGGAGCTGGACGGGCAGCCAGCGGGGCTCTGGCGCGACGAGTCGCGGCACGGGCTACAGGCTCTGCTGATCTGGAGCGATCCGACGTACCGGCCCGTGTATGTGGTGGAGGGCGCCGACCTGCCGGCGCTGCTCTTCTACCTGATGGCACCGGTAGTGGGGCTGCTCGGCCCTCACGCCTGGAGCGCGCGCCTGGTGAGCGCCCTGGCCGGCGCACTGACACCCCTGGCGCTCTACTGGGCCGCCGCGCCTATGCTTGGCCGGCGCCCCGCCCTGCTCGGCGCCGCCCTGTTGGCCTGGGCCTCCTGGAGCCTCAGCATGAGCCGCTGGGCCTTCCCCGCCACCCTGGACCACCTGCTCGTGCTGACAGCGATAGGCTTCCTCTGGCGCGGTTTGCAGATTGCCGGGCAAAGGGCAGAGGGCGCCCGCGGCTTTGCTGGGTTCGCCATGCTGCATTTTGTACTCGCCGGCCTCCTCGCCGGCCTCGCCGTCTACGCCTACCACACGGGGCGGGTGGCGCCGCTGGCGCTGGCGGCGGTCGCGGCGATCAGGCTGGGACGCTCCTGGGCGGCGTGGCGCCGCGCGCTGCCGGGGCTCGCCGTCGCCGCCCTTGTGGGCGCGCTCACGCTGGCGCCGCTGGCGCTCTACATCCTGAGCGACCTGGAGGGCTACAACCGCCGCGTGGGCAGCGTCTCCATCCTCGACAGCAACGACCCACGAACCCACACACCGGCCGGGCTGCTGCTGGACAATCTGGGCCGCTACCTCCTGATGTTCCACGTGCGCGGCGACGCCAACGGCCGCCACCATATGCCCCAGGCGCCGATGCTCGACCCGGTGGCCGGGCTGCTGTTCGCCCTCGGGCTAGGCGTCGCTCTCCTGGCTGCGCGCCGCCAGCCCGGCGCGGCCGCCGTCCTGACCCTTGGCGCCGTCTACCTCATCCCCGGGGTGTTCAGCGGCAACGCGCCCCACGCCATGCGCTCCCTTGGCACCCTCGCGCCCGCCGCCATGCTCGCCGGGCTCGGCCTCGCGGCCCTGGCCCGGCCGCAGGCCGCGCATACCCACGATGGGCAAAGAGTGCTCTTCGCTCAGCTGCGAGCTCTGCGTAGTCCAAAGCTCTTACTGCTCGCCCTCTCCCTGGCCTTTAATCTCTGGCTCTACTTCGGTATCATGCGAGTGGAGCCGCTAGTCTACGGCGAGTTCGATATGGTTGAGACGGCGATGGGCCGTATCGCAGCCGCGCCGTTTGCGAGCAACGACCAAGAACTGCGGGCGGTGCGGATCTACCTACCGGAGCGGCTGCGGGACGCCGACACGGTCGCCTTCCTCACTTGGGGCTTGCCGACCTACGCCTACCGGGGCGACCCGCTACCGGAGGAGGGGCCGGCCCTCGTGCTGCTCCCCGGCGACGCGAGCCCCGCGGCCCAAGCCGAGGCCCTCGCCGCCCTCGGCCCCGGCGCCTCAGCTTTGGGGCCGACGCCGACTTACCCCGGCAGCGAGCGCCCGATCATCCTCGCCTTCGGGCGGGGCGCGGCCGCCGCGGAACTGCTCGCACGCGCTGCAGCTCAGCGCTGACCGGCCCCGGCGCCCTCGCCGAGCTCATCTGGAGGATGCCATGAGCGAGACGACACCGGCGCTCTACGAGCGCATCTATCTTGTGGTCAAGCAGATCCCTGCCGGCGCGGTGAGTTCCTACGGCGATATCGCTGCCATCGTGGGCGGCGGCTGCGACGCGCGCACCGTCGGCTACGCCATGGCCGAGCTCGGGCCACGGGACGACGAAGTGCCGTGGCAGCGGGTGGTGAGCCGCGACGGCACGATCAGCACGCGAGGGTTGCGGCAGCGGGAGCTGCTCGAGGCGGAGGGCGTGACCTTCGATAGCCAAGGGCGCGCGATCATGGCGCGACACCGCTGGCGTGGCCCCGATGCGGCCTGGTGCGAAGCCAACCACTTCACGCCGCTCCCGCCCCGGGACGAGCCTGAGCAGCTAGAACTGTTCTAGCGCGCTTGGGCCCGCAGGGCGGCGATGGCGTCCTGCTGGCTCGTCCACTTCAGCGGCGGCAGCTGGTCGAGCGGCACGACCATCGTCTCGCGGCCCTCGTCGCTGCCGGTGAGATCGCCGCCAACGCTGCGGGCGCTGAAGCTGAGCACCAGATAGTACAGCAGCGGATCGCCGTACGAGGGGCCGTGGGTGTAGGTGAGGAAGCGCGGCTCGGCGAGCTTCAGCCCCGTCTCCTCCTCTCCCTCCCGCAGCGCGGCGTCGGCCGGCTCCTCGCCGTACTCCACGTGGCCGATCGGCAGATGCCAGATCCCGCGGTCCGGCTCGATGTCGCGGCGCACCAGCACCACCCCGCCCTCGTGGAAGATCACCACCGTGGCGGCGAGGTTCGGGAGCGGGAAGTGGATCCAGCCGCAGAGCGGGCAGCGCTGCCGCTCCATGCCGTAGAGCTGCACCACCGCCAGCGGCGTCGCACAGCGCGGGCAGAACTGGAACCTGTAGCGCTCGGGGAGCTCGTTAAGTGTTGGTAGCGGCATAGAAGGTTAAACCACAGCGATCTTTCGGTAGGCCCTTAGGGCCGAAGCATTCGCTCAGATAGCTTGTTTGGTACGAGCACTGTCTGGGGCGAATGCCTCGGCCCTACCTCCCGAGTAACAAGTGTGGTTCCATTTGGCCTTACGGTTTTACATTTCGTACTTCACATGAGCAGCTTCCCCAGCGCGGCCACGCTATCGACGATGGCGAGGGGCTGCGCGGCCTCCAGGGCCTCGCGGGTGCCGTAGCCATAGCTGACGGCAATGCAGCCGAGGCCGTTGGCGCGGGCGCCGAGCACATCGTACGGCGTGTCGCCAACCATCACGGCGGCCTCCCAATCGGCGCCGACCGCCTGCCGCAGGCTGGCGATCACCTGGGCCTTATCGGCCGTGTCGTGGGGCTCGGGCGCGCCCACCGCCTCGAAGAAGGGCGCCAACCCGAAGTGAGCCAGGATCCCCTCTGTAGGCGGGCGGATCTTCGAGGTGGCGACGAAGAGGCGCACGCCCGCGGTCCGCAGCGCTGCCAGCAACTCAGGGATGCCGGGGTAGACCTCGTTCTCGTACATGCCCTGGGTGGTGTAGTGCTCGCGGTAGGCCGCCACGGCCGCGTCGGCAAGGGCCGCGTCGGTCAGGTGGCGCAGGAACGAGTCGCGCAGCGGCGGGCCGATCCAGGTGCGGAGGGTCGCGTCGTCCGGGCCGGGGCGGGCTATCCGCTCGGCTGCGTAAGCCACCGAGCGCCTGATGCCGGCGATCGGGTCGGTGAGCGTGCCGTCAAGGTCGAACAGCACAGCGCGATAGGGAAGCTGAGGCATTGGAAAACGTAGAGTTCAGGGGCGGATCGCCGCGCCGCCAGAGTACCACGGAGTCTCGGCAGGGCGCAAGCGCCACGCCCCAGCCGCTACCTGGCCGTTTTTCCAGGGCCCAGGCCCGACAGCGCCGGGGCGCCCGTGCTATACTGTTGGCCAGACCCCCAGCGACCCCCCGCGCACTTTCCCGACGCCGTCCGGCGTTCGGAACCATTCGCACAGAAAGGCAGCCGGATGCTGAACTCCATCAGCGATGTTCGCGACATGCTCGCTACGCAGCAGTATATCGCCTCCGACGAGATCTCCACCGCTCTGTTCCTTGCCGAACGGCTCGGCAAGCCGCTGCTGGCGGAGGGCCCGGCCGGCGTCGGCAAGACCGAGTTGGCTAAGAGTTGGGCCGGCGCCAGCGGGCGCGAACTCATCCGCCTCCAGTGCTACGAGGGCCTCGACGAGACGAAAGCCCTCTACGAGTGGGAATATGCCAAGCAGCTGCTCTACACCCAGCTGCTCCGTGAGAAGCTGAGCGATCTGCTCGGCGACGCCAGAAGCCTGCGGGAGGCCGCCGACCGGCTCGCCGGCGAGGAGGATGTCTTCTTCTCCGAGCGCTTCCTGCTGCCCAGGCCGCTGCTGCGGGCCATCTCCAGCGACCGGCCCGTGGTGCTGCTGATCGATGAGATCGACCGCGCCGACGCCGAGTTCGAGGCCTTCCTGCTGGAGATCCTGAGCGACTTCCAGGTGAGCGTGCCCGAGCTCGGCACGATCAAGGCGAAGCACCAGCCTACCGTGCTGCTCACCTCGAACAATACCCGCGAGCTGAGCGAGGCGCTCAAGCGCCGCTGTCTCTACATCCACATCGACTACCCCGACCTCGAGGCCGAGCTGCGGGTGGTGCAGCTGAAGGTCCCCGGCCTGGCCCCGCGCCTGGCCCGCGAAGCGGTGAGCCTGGTGCAGCGGCTGCGAGGCATGGATCTCAAGAAGCACCCGAGCGTGAGCGAGACGCTCGACTGGGCTCGCGCCCTGCTGGAACTGAACAGCCGCAGCCTCGACAAGACCACACTCGACACCACGCTCAATGTGCTGCTCAAGTTCGAGAGCGACATCCAGCGGGCCCGCCGCGCCATCCAGGGCGGCGAGCGCTCCGAGCGGAGCCTGCGCCCCGACCGGCCAGACCGACCAGACCGGCCAGATCGCCCGCGGGGCGGCTATCGCGGCGGCGAGTGGAACAACTAAACGCCGTACGCTCGTAGTCCGCCATATGCTGCTTCGGAAGGTTGGCACACCAATACCGCTGAGCCCGCCCCCAGGCTCTCAAGCTT
The DNA here is from genome assembly GCA_034429295.1 of Chloroflexaceae bacterium. Taxonomy (GTDB): domain Bacteria; phylum Chloroflexota; class Chloroflexia; order Chloroflexales; family Chloroflexaceae; genus OHK40. The sequence goes on along the minus strand of DAOUGF010000597.1, from coordinate 4 downwards.
GGGG
>DAOUGF010000596.1:0-7641 GCA_034429295.1 Chloroflexaceae bacterium | reverse complement strand
CCCGCCGATCTCCACCTTACCCTGTCCACGCCACTGCGGGTCAAATCCCGTGGAGATTACATCCGCCAAATCGATCTGGCCGCAATAGTGCGCGCCGCCTGCTGGCGCATCAGCGCACTCACCATGTACTACGGGGATACAGCGTGGGACGCTGATTACCAATCCCTGGTCGCGCTAGCGGCTGAGGTGTCTCTCTCCGACGCCGTCACCAGTTGGGAAGATTGGGAGCGGACCTCTACCCGTGGGCCGCAGCCACGCTCGATGAAACTCGGCGGGATCGTAGGCACTGCGCTGCTGAAAGAGGTCCCGCCAGCCATCCAGGCAACCCTGCTCGCCGCCGGTATTGTCCACGTTGGCAAGGCTTGTGTCTTCGGCCACGGCCAGATATCAATCATTCCCGCCAGAAGCCACACGAACACCAGGATGTGAGATAGCATTCATGAGCTACGACTCCCCCGACACCTTCCCTAGGCTCACGCTCGAGATTCGCCCCGGTGACAGCGCCTTCTGGGCTCGCCTCAAGTTGCAGATGCGGGGGACGGTGGAGCCAAGCTATTTCACACCTGATGTGCGGCTCGATATTGATGCGATGACACTGCGCTCGTATACAGGCGATATTAGGCACTATGGCCGGCTGCTCAGCGAGATGGTGTTTGTCGGCGAGATGCGTGAGGCTTGGGCGAGAGCCTGCGGCCATGCGGACGGGGCCGGTCGCCCCCTGCGTTGCCGGCTTCAGATAGAGACGGACGACGATGTCCTGCACAGCCTGCGCTGGGAGTTGCTACATACCCCGACTCTGCATGGGCGGCCCAGCCGACCGCTGGCCCTCGCCGAGAATACGCTGCTGGCCCGAACTATCACGAGCGGCGCATCGGCACCGGTCGCCAGCCGCCCCTATGCCGATCTGCGCGCCCTTATTGCTGTAGCCAACCCCACGAACCTGAGCACATTCAACCTGAGCCCGATCGACGCCCCCGCCGAGGCAGAGCGGGCAGAGCGGGCTCTCAGCCCGATTCCGGCTGTCAGGCTTGGCGGCGGGCTGAGCGATCGCCGGCTCACCCTGCCGGCCCTTGACAGCGCCTTGCGTACCGGAATCGATATCCTGTATCTGGTCTGTCATGGCAAAATCCCCGATGACGTCAGCTACCTGGCTCTGGAGCGCGATGCCGGCATGTGCGAGTGGGTTGAAGGCCAGGCATTGGTCGACCTGATCGCCGACCAGGAACAGCCGCCAACGCTGATAGTACTGGCAAGCTGTGAGAGCGCCGGGGCCGGTAGCCATAGCACGGCCGGCGCCCTTGGCCCGCGGCTCGTGGCGGCGGGCGCGGGGGCGGTAGTGGCCATGCAGGGCAAGGCCAGCTTCGAGCTGGTGGCCCGCTTCACACCGGCCTTCCTCCAGACCCTGCTGCGCGATGGCGATATCGAGCGGGCGATGGCCGCGGGGCGCGGAGCCCTGCGCGACGACGACAATTGGTGGCAGCCGGCGCTCTTCTCCCGGCTGCCTGACGGCCATCTCTGGCCACACCTAGCACTGTCCGAGCAGAAACCGGCTGCACAGCAACAGGCGCGTGAGCTTGTGAGCCAGATCGGCGCTCATCCCACGCCTGCCGAGCGAATAGCGGCGGCGGTTGAGCTCGCCGCCCTCGGCGATCCGAGGCTAGGGGTGCGCAGTCAGCAGCCGGCCTGGGCTTCGGCCATCCCCGCCGGCACGTATCCGATCCGCGCCGCCGATCGGCGGGTCGGCTCCGGGCTGCGCCGGGTTTCCAACGAGCCAGAGGCCCGCCTGGCCCTCGGGCGCTTTCAAATCGCCCTCTACCCGATCACCGTCTGGCAATACCGCCAATTCATCAAGGCAGGCGGCTATAAAGATCAGCGCTGGTGGACGCCGCAGGGGTGGCGTTGGCTCCAGAATCGTGAGCTCACGCGCAAGGTCACGCAGCCCCCCGAGTGGGAAAAGGAGTTGCAGGTCGAGGGCCGACCGCTGCTAGCCAAATGGGGGCTCGATCCACACTTCGACAATCGGCCGGTGGTGAACGTCTCCTGGTACGAGGCAGCTGCCTTCTGCGCCTGGCTTGAGGCCCAAGGCCGCGCGGCGGGCTGGATCGCCCCCAACGAGCGGCTGCGCCTGCCAACTGAGGCGGAGTGGGAACTGGCAGCGGCTTGGGACACCACGGCGGGCGCGATCCGGCAGTGGCTGCCGGAGTTGATGGAGGCAGCTACGCGCGAGGTGTTACCCCAAGGTTGGGGCCACTTCCCGCCGCCGGTGGGCTGCTTCCCGCAAAGCCCCGGCGGTGCCTGCGACATGGCCGGCGGAGTCTGGGAGTGGTGCGCCTCGGCCTACGACGCCTATCCCGAAGGGGCCAACCTGCTGATCTCGGACTTCAGCCGTGAGCCGAACGAGGGCGCACGACCGGCACAACGAGGCGGCAGCTTCCGCGAAAAGGCCGATGGCGTCGGTTGGTTCGCCCGGCGACTCGCCGAAGCTCCCGGCGAAACCCGCCGCAACCTCGGATTCCGGGTGGTGCTGTGTTCGAGCGACTCACTATAGGCTCTGCACCTAAGCTCGACTTTGTTCATTGAGTGATTATAGCAAATTAGGGTACAACATCAACATCGAAAAGTGCAGTTTAGATTTGAATATGAGGTGTAAACCATGATATGCAAGAAACCAGAAAGACCTTGCACCTTGCAAATCGCCTGACGAGCCAGAATCATTAGGATATGACATGACAGACTTTAATAGTAAATCACTCCTAACAACAACCCAGACAAAGTCGAGCTAAGCCATGCAAGCCGAAACTAAATTTTCACGCCTTATATTCGACATAAAACCCACTACGATAACATCCGCCCGGCAGAGAGACCGAGCAGAGTACACGGTCGAGGCGCGCTTTTCACCGCCAAATAGCAACAATGAAATAAAATTTGTCGATGATGTGCAAATATCCATTGATTACAATAAACTAAGGGAATTAAACTCTAACAAAGAGGAGTATGGCCAATATTTGAGTGATTGCCTGTTCGTCCCAAAGGTGTTGTCAGCTTGGTCTAGAGCTATTGGTGAAAATGAAGGGGTTAAAAGTCGACTTCGATTTCAATTGCACTTATCAGCAAAAGACGGCAGGTTACATCAGATCTGCTGGGAGAGTTTACAGGACCCTATTGAAAAGACATTTGTTGCCCGCCAATCCAAGATATTGATGTCGCGATTCGCTTATCCATTAACAAGAACCAATGACGAACTCATTGACTATCGACAAAGCCGCGTCCTCGTAATCATCGCCAATCCAATCGACTCATCAATGTATGGTCTGGAGTTCATCAATGAGGAGATTCAGCAAGAGCGCCTTCGAGATGTATTAAAGATCTACAAAAACAACCGACTGTTAATCCGAAAGCCGGGATATAATCTGGTTACATACGCATTAATAAGCGAGCAATTACGCTCTGGTTATGAAATCGTCCACCTTATTTGTCATGGAAGGATTGTTGACGGAAAGACCTACCTATTCCTAGAGGATGATTCTGGTTATATGGCTCGTCTTGAAGGGGAAAAGTTGATACAACTAATACAAGGACTTGTCCTGAAACCACGTCTATTTATACTGTCTGCTTGTTACAGTACGGGGTCAAATCATTTTGATGTTATAGATCCGCTCGGTTATAAGTTGGCAGAGGCAGGAATAAATGTTGTCATCACGGTTCAGGATCGAGCGCATCAGATATCTGCGATAAAATTCGCGTCGGTTTTCTTGCAAAGTGTTGTTAATGCCACTCAAGGGCAAGTAGAGGAGGCAATGGTCTCTGCTAGAGAAACAATGAGCGATGAAGATTGGTGGAACACGGCAATATATACCAATCTAAGAGATGGCCGGCTATTTTTATCCGACAACGAAAGGGGTCATAAAGAGGACAGATCTGGATTGCGAAGCCAAACAACGATAAATTCGTTAGTAGTCCATACAAACATTCTTCGAGAAGCGAAACAACAGAATCTTACAATTGCGCGCCAGAACATCAAGGAGAAGCAAGATCAAGCTAACATCGAGCAACAGGGGATTCATACGATCGAGCCGCTCTGGTGTCATTGTCGCTGCAAGTTCATTTACTATCGAAAAAGCCATACACCAAATACCTCCTCAATACGGCAACAAGGTTCGACGCTATTTGTAGCGAAATATCCAATTACGGTAGCACAATTCCGGCGATTCATAGATGAGTTTGGTGGAGCATATGACACTACAAAGCCATACTGGACTAAACAAGGGGCTTTGTGGCTACAGGAGAACGGATACCCTTTTCCCAATGGATGGGATGACCCGAATCTGGCAGACAATCAACCAGTTAGAGGAGTATCTTGGTATGAAGCAGTTGCATTTTGTGAGTGGCTAACTCAAAAATTACAACTGTTAGATCAAGGCAAAGTGATCCGTCTACCAACCGAGTATGAATGGGAGCGTGCGGCACGATGGTCCGAGAAAACTATGGAGTATAAGCAGTGGGAAGAACCAGATCATTTATTTCTTGCAGCGAGTAAAGAGGTTTCACCAACTAGTTTATTTCCTCCACCTGTGGGCTGCTTCCCTGATGGGGCTAGTCCCTGTGGTGCTCTAGATATGGCCGGCGGAGTCTGGGAGTGGTGTGCCTCATTACCATCAAGGAACACATCCACAATTCAAGTTTTTGAGGAAGATGTAGAATATATCTACGATCCAACTACGAACAAATACCCGGAAATGCCGGCGAGAGGTGGAAGCTGGAACACTCCTAAATCGGAAGTTGGCTGGCTAGCTCGCGAATACTTCCAAGTGCATGAACAGAACCCAAACGTGGGCTTCCGGGTAGTGCTGAGCGAGCTCGCCCCTGGTGGCGAGCAGTAAGCGAGGAGCAACTATGCAACGGTTTGTCGCCGGCAGTTGCCGGCTCGAACTGGCCTTGAAAACCGCCGGCCCCTGGATGGTGCGCGGCCAGCCCCGCGAGGCCGCCGGCCAGCAAGGCCAAGTGCTCTACCCGCTGATGGACCGCGACGGCGGCCCACCGGTGTTGCCTGGTAGTAGCCTCAAAGGGGTCCTGCGCAGCACCGCCGAGCGCATCCTACGCACTGTCGAGCCGCCCGGCCGCAGCCCCGATCTGCCGCCCCTGGCCGACTCACCTTTTGTCCACTCGCTTGAGCAACTGCGCACTATGACAGGCCGGCGGGCCGGGCGCGGCGATCAAGATGAGTGGCTGGATCTATTGCGCCTGCTGCCCCGCCGCGATGTGGCCGACTCGGAGTTGGCCGATTGGAAGGATTGGGTCAAGCTGCCGCCTGATCTTTACGCTCAGCTTTCCGCCGCCTCGCAGCTCTTCGGCTGCACGCTCCACGCCGGCCTGCTCACCATCGAGGACGCATACGCGCCAGACGCGGCCACACAGCGTCGCAGCCATGTGGCGATCGACCGTTTCACCGGCGGAGCGGGGCGCGGTCTGCTTTTTGTCGAGCAGCTCGCGCCTGGTGAGCAACTGCTGACGACCACGCTGACGCTGACCAATTTCGCATTCTGGCAGATCGCGCTGCTCGGCCTGACCCTGCGCGAGATCAGCGCTGGCTATGCCGGGCTCGGTGGGGGCACCCGTAAGGGCCAGGGCCAGATGAAGATCGCCGTTACAGCCGCCGAGTTCCGCTACGCCGCGCCGGTCTATGCCGCGGCCGCCCCCGCTCCCGATGGCTTGATCTCGGCGCAGGCCTGGCTCCACGCAGCCCTCGCAGGACAGCCCTGGTATAACAGGGAAGTGCCGGAACCGGTGCGCGAGGCCGAAACGCACGCCGCCGATGGCCGGGCCCTGACCTTGCTGCCCGGCCTGGCGCCGACCGCCTCGGATGATTGGCGCGACGATGGCACGATCCGCTTTTTGCTCGACGCCGAGCAGATGATCGAGCTGTTCCGGGCCGCCGTCGCTGGCCCTTGGGCCGCCTGGCTGGAGGCCATCGCCGCCGAGAAGGGGGATACCAATGCCGGTTAATCCGCCATCCCATCCCAACCCATACGATTTTGTCCCTCTGGAGGGCCAGCCCTCCTACGTGGAGTACTGCCCCGACCACAGCCGGGCCGTGGGGCTGTACGGTACGATCAGCTTCACGCTCCACATCCTCACACCCCTCTGCGTGCAGCACAGTCCCAGCGCGCGAGACCTGACGACCTATCCCTTCGCGCATCTCGGTGGCCGCCCAATCCTGCCGGCCACCTCGCTCAAAGGGATGCTGCGCTCCGTCCACGAGGTGGTGACGAACAGCACTATGGGCCTGCTCAGCACCCGCGACGCCTTCTATCTCGACCGCATCCCGAAGGTCTACAGGCCTGACGAGGCCGATCGCAAGTTGACACCCTCCGAGGCGCTGTTCGGCATGGTCGGCGGCGAGGGCGACCGCGAACCCAATACTGTTGGCTACGCCGGGCGGGTATTTCTCGCCGACATCCCGTTTCGCGCCGAACTGCTGATCCGCCAGCCGGTCTCCCGGCCTCAGGGTGGTCAGCCCAAGCCAGCCCACGAGAGCTTCTACTTCGAGCGTGGGCCGCGTAGCCCTATTCTCGGCCGCAAATTCTACTACCACCAGCGCGAGGGCGGGGTGGCGCGCGTGCGCGATATCTACCGCCTACCCAGGAACCAAGGCGGGCGCGGCATGCCCGAGATCACGGTCGAGGCTGTGCCCGCCGGCACGCGGCTGCGGGGCTCGCTGCGCTTCACCGGCCTGGAGCGATCGGAGCTAGCCGCCCTCGTCTACAGCCTGATCCTCGAGGATGGCCTGGCCCACAAACTCGGCTACGGCAAGCCGCTCGGCCTGGGCAGCCTGCAGATCAGCATCGATAGCCTGAGCCTTGAGCCCGGCGGCGCGGACGACCCGCGGGCGCGCTTTATGAGCTTCGACCCGCCCGCCGAGCCCGTAATCCTCGACAGTGCGGAGGTGAAGCGCCTGCGCGACGAGGCTAAGGCGGCCTGGTTGGCTCGCCCACGTGGCCAGGCCAGCTACGAAGCCTTCACCACGATCGCCGCCTGGCCGGGCGTGACCGACTATCTGTACCCAGACTTCGGCTTCTTCCGCGGCGAGCGTGGCCGCCCCGACCGGGAGAAGACAACGCTCTGGGAGTACCAGGAGCGGGCCACGCCTCACCCCACCCGTGGAGCGGCACCGGCCACCGGCTCAACAAAGCCCCAACTCGTCGAGCCGCCGCCCGAAGAGGCGACCCCGCCAGCTGCGCCGGTGGAACTGGTCGGGATGCTGGCCTACGACGAGCGGCGCAAGTATATCGTGCGGGTCGGCGCCGAGGTGTACGACGTATTCACCGGCGGCCCGACGGCCAAGCTGATCAAGCGGTTGATGCGCCAACTCGACCAGGGCGCGACCTTCAAAGTCCGATTCCGGCTCGATCCAAACCTGGCCCGGCCGGCCTACGACCTCGAGCTTGTGCCGGAGGATGAGCAATGAGCGAGCCGTATCTGGTGCTGTTTGACGCCGACCGTATCCGCGACTATGTGTTCGCCACCGGCAGGCTACGCGAGATCCGCGGGGCCAGCGAGCTGGTGCGCCAGTTCACCAGCGCGGAGAAGGTGAAGGGCCTGGCCGAGGTGGGTGAGTGGCAGGGCCAGGGCGAGGGGTTGATC
>DAOUGF010000595.1:0-6298 GCA_034429295.1 Chloroflexaceae bacterium | reverse complement strand
GGCTGAACCCAGCGCAAGCCGTGCCGGCTCAGGGGCAGGCTGCTGAACAGGGGCGAGGCCAGCGCCATCGGGAACACCGCGGCGCCCACATCATGCACAAAGCCCGGCAGCGTGAGGGGCGCTGAGGCCACCGCCCCGCCCACCTCCGGCCGCGCCTCCACCAGCAGCACCCGTCGCCCCGCGCGAGCGAGGGTGAGCGCCGCCCCTAAGCCGTTCGGGCCCGCGCCGACCACAACGGCGTCGTAGTTATCGCTCATGTTGGCGCCTCTCGCTCACTAGCCAGAGCTCCACCCGCTGAGGCTGAAGAGCCTCGTCAACCGTTGCGAGCAGATCAGCGCTCAGCGCATCGAGATCCGTCTGGTCGCGCACCCGAAAGGCGAACTGCTCAAGAACCTGTCGGGCGTCGTAGTTGGTCCGGTTGAAGCGCCGGTCCACCGCCGGCGCGTAGGCGCCGCTGCCGAGCCCGCCGCCAACCAGCGAGAGGGCCACCAGCAGGGCCATGCCGTCGTCAAGCGACGGGCGAAGATCAGGACGCCGACTCGTGTGCGGCGCTGTTCATCAAAACATTCTACTGTATCTGTTTGGTCGCGCCGCGTCGCCGGCCGGGCAGGGGCGCCCCCGATGGGGTGCTGTTACAAGCCTGTGCTACGGCGTCTGGAGGACATCGACCGCTAATCTTCGATGATCAAGGTACCATACATGCCCTGGCCAGTGGCCTTGTCGTAGTGGGGGGCGCAGTAGAAGAGATACTCGCCCGGCTCGGTCGCCTTGAAGATCGCCACGGTCTCCTCGCCGGCCGGTATGGGCGCGTGGACATTCAGCTCGTCCACGTCGAAGCTGTGGGCCACCGGGTCGGGGTTCTGCATGCGCAGGGTCACCAGCTCGCCGGCCCGCACGCGGATCTCGCCGCCCTCGAAGGCGCTGATCGGCACCTGCTGGAGGCCGGCCAGGATCTCGGGGCTCACGCCGGCGTTGCCGCCGGCCCGCGGGATGGCCGCCACGGCCACGGCGCCGATGAGCAGGCCCGCAGCCAGGGTGAGCAGCACGGGCAGCGCCTTGGGCGTGCGCCGCTGCTCCGCCGGCAGCCGGTAGTTCTGCACGGTGGCCGCCACGCCGCCGCTGATCGCGATCAGGCAGGTCAGCAGCACCAGGGCGCCGAAGACGAACATCGGCAAGGTCTTGGGGCCAGGCTGGCTGAGCAGCTCGTAGAGCGGGAAGGAGAACAGCGCCAGCAGCGCGCTGGCCGCCAGGGTTGCCAGCAGCGGCGCCCAGCGGAAGCCGAGGGCGATGACGAACGCGACGACCAGGGCGACAGAGGCGACGACTAGGGTCATCACGTCGAAGCCGAAGATGAAGGTCGTCGAGCCCAGCAACAGGGCGATACCGATCATCGCCGCGATGGTGGTTTTGCCGAGGGCCGAGATGGGGCCGCGGCCGGGGCGGGCCGTGGTGATGGCGGTAGCCATTGGGATGCTCCTTGTTAGCTTGTGAGCACTGTCACTTGCGCCAAGTATCCCAAGCCGCCGTCCTGAGAACGTTACGGCGAGCGTTACGGCTATATAGTGACTCCATCGGCGCATCTACACCGCCCCCTAAGCTACAAGCTTAGGGGGCGGTGGAAGGGGCAGCTCCGTGCCAACGTCGCGAAGCAGGACAATTATGGCCTATAGCAGCTATCGAGGGCTGTGGGCGAGTTGCCCCAAGGCGCGCCACTGCGCCGTGGAGACGGCGCCGCGGTCGCGGACGATCTGCTGGGCGGCGGCGCCGAGGATGGCGGTGTAGGTGGGGTAGGCGATCTCCAGGCGCGCCAGCTGTTCCACCGTTATGCCGCCGCCGATCAGCACTTGCGCGCCGCTACGCTCCAGGTTGCCGCGGAGATCCTTCTTCTCGTGGAGGCGGTCGATCTTCTCCTGGACCCGCCGCATCCCCGCGGCCATATCCACGCTGGGCTCCTGGCCACCAGGCTGTACTCGTCCAGCTGGCGAACCTCGCGGGCGAGGCGGGCGACGCGGGCCAGCACGCGGGTGGGCACGCAACCGTCGTTGGTACAGGTGCCGCCGGGGCGGCCCCGCTCTAGCAGCGCCACCGAGGCGCCGAGCTCAGGGGCCCGGAGCGCGGCGGTCACCCCCACGGGGCCGCCGCCGATCACGATCATATCGAACTGCTGCTCGCTCATCAGGATGCTCTCTTTTCATTCACAACCTGCTCTGGCGAGGGGAGCCACAGGCTTACCTGCTCCGGTTGCATGGTCACACGGATCGTGCTCAGCAGATCGGCGGCGAGGGTATCGAGGTCGGTCTCGTTGTTGGCCCGCAGAGCGAAGCTCTCAAGGATCAGGCGGGCGTCGTACTTGGTGCGGAAGAAGCGCCGGTCGATCAGCTTCTGCACCTGCGCCCGCAGCGGCCCGAACAGCGCCGCGATCGTCAAGGTGCTCGCGACGATGGCCAGGGCGCTCTCCTGACCAGTGAGCCGCACGAAGAGCGCCTGCAACAGCACCACCGTGCCGAAGTAGCTGAGACCGAGGATCAGCGTGAGCGCCGAGTAGATCAGCGTGCGCCTGATGATCACCTCGATATCGAAGAGCCGGTGGCGTAGCACGGCGATGCCGATCGTGATCGGAACCGCCAGCATGGCGGACTGGGCGGCGATGAAGACGAACTGGCTTTGTGGGCTCTTAAAGCGCTGGCCGCCCGCGATTGTCCACATCAGCCCGATGAAGAACAGCCCGAGCCCCACGGCGCACCCAAAAACGATCCACTTGGTCTGCCGCCGCTGGTCCGCTGTGGAGACGCGGCGGTAGCGGTAGATCTGCGCGCCGACCTGCAGGGCGAGGTAGGCCAAAAAGAACGCGGAGCTAGCCAGAATCGGCCATTCATCACGGTCGAAGAGTGTGCCGGGCAGCAGATAGTCCGTCGCAAAGATCGGTACGAGGGCGAGGGCTACCCAACGCAGCCAGCGGGGGGCGAAGTGGCCGCCGGGAAAGAGCAGAAAGAAGCCCATCACTGTGAGCTCGCCAACCAGTTGGGCCAGGCCCACAAGGATACGGAGCCAAGGCTCGATGGTCGTCGCGTCTGGAGGAGCCGTATCCACGAAGGGCGAGTTGACGACGGCGGGGAAGATCACGAGGAACGTGGCGGTTAGTAGTGCCATAGGGTCGTTTGAACGGCGTGCCACGATCACCGCCGCCACTGCCCACCACACCGCAATAAGCACCAGGTAGAACGCGCTGTACAACACAATGAAGCGCTCAACCGGCAGGCCGATCGCCTCAAACGCAGCCACATCGGCCGAGGTGTACCGCTCCTCCGGGCAAGTAGTAGGAGGCGCCTCGCAGATCACCAGCGAGTCGACGTAGAAGCGCGGTACGCCGACGATCGTGAGCACGATGCAGATGAGCGTGACCAGGCAGAGGCCAACCTGCGCCGCCCGGATCAGCGACCGTGATGGTTCAGGAGCATGCATCATCGGGCCTCCTGTGCCAGCTAGAGCGAGATGTGCTCCGGCCGTAGCGCCTCGTCCACGGCGGCGAGCAGGTCGGCGGCGAGGGTGTCGAGGTCGGTCTCGTCGTTGGGCCGCAGGGCGAAGCCTTCACGGATGATCAGCGCGAACAGTGCCCACGCAAGCAAGGTTGTCCGCTGCTGGCTCATAGGTACGGCTTCCCACACGCACTCCGCGCCCTCGTCGGCTGAGGAGATTATCCCACACTCGCCGTCCTGTGATCGTTACGGGCGGCGTTACGGCGCAGAAAGGCCGGGACACGATTGTCCCGGCCCTGGTAGACGAGCGCCCTGACTGGCTTAAGGAGTGCCCGCGGCTGCATCTATCCGATCGGCACGGTGCCGACGGACGCTGAGGGTGGGCGGGCCTACTGGTTATCCGGCAGCGTCTCCAGTTGCTCTAGCTGGCGATAGATCGCCGTCAGATCGTCGTCGGTGTAGAACTCGAAGTCCTGCCAGGGCATCTCCTCGCTCAGCTGCGAGCCGTCGGGGTAGGTGCCCGTGCGGAACAAGGCGATGAACTGCTCGAGGGTGAGTCGCTCATCAACGCCAGTGATGTTTGGACCAGGCGGCGGCCCGTTGGGCTCGGGGACCACGCCCGCCAGATTCGCGCTGTGGCAGTCGCGGCAGCCGCTGACGCTGAGGAGATATTCGCCGTACTCAGCGGTGGGGCCGGCGGGCGGCGCGGCGACGGGGCCGGCGACCGGCTCCTGCCTTGTCTGGAGGGGGGCGATGTTGATCAGCAGCGCGCCGATGACGTTGATGTTGGTGGGCGGCGTGTCGGGGGCGTTGGGCTCGTGCTGGCGGATGAAGGCCACGACTGCTTGGGCGTCTTCATCGCTCATCGTATGGAAGGCATTCGCCGGCATGATGATCAGTGAGCGGCCGGATTTGTGGACGCCCTCGCGGAGCGCGCGGATGATCTCGCCGTCGCTCCAATCCTGGAAGTGGGCCGCGGTGAGGGCGGGCGCCCAGAGCGTGCCCACGGGCGGGCCGCCGCCCTCGAAGAAGTTCTGACCGAGCAGCGGCAGGTCGCCGTTGGGAGAGTGGCAGCCGGCGCAGGCGCGAGCTATCTTCTGGCCCTGGGCAAGCTGCTCGGGAGTGCCGGCCACACTGAACTCACGTACGGGATTGTCGTAGGTGCGGTTGAGCTTATAGAAGCCGTTGAGGGCCGCGCCTGTGAGGAAGAGGGTCACGAGGGTGAGCAGGCCGGCGGGAATGGTGGCAAGCCAGCGCAGCGCGCCGCTCTTGATCCTCCAGGCTCGCGTGGTGAGCCAGCCGAACAGGACGAGCAGCAGCACGAGGACGCCGACGCCGACAAAGTCGAACATGAAGGGCTCCTGCGTCAAACAAAGGAGGGTTCCGCGGTGAGCCAGGGATTAAATCCCTATTCAAATGCATCGATGATAGCAAACGGCAGACCCACGTCAATTGCAGAAGCGGTTAAAACACGGTTTCCCACCGGAAATTCAGCCTTTCGCCCTCAAGAAGCTCAGCCTTTCGGCCTACGGAAGGGCCGGCTGAGGGCGTAGGCGAGGGAGCGGATGGCGGCGTTGTGCCAGAGGTTGCCTACCTGGCCCCACTGCAGCCGCGGGTCCACACACTGCTTGCTGATGCTGATCGGCTGGTCGTACACGGCGAAGTGGGCCGCGAGGTTGGTAAGCACATGGCACCAGATCGCCTCCTGGGCTGCCGAGCCGCCGAGCACGAAGCCCAGTTCGTAGATCGGATCGTTGGCGCGGGCCATGCTCTGGACCTGGCAGACGGTGCAGCCATCCTCGTCCCAGGCGCTGAAGGTGATCCAGCCGGACTCAGGGTGGCCTTGGGGCGTCATCAGGGTGAAGCTGGTCTCATCGGCGTAGAGCACCATCACGCCGGTCTGCACCGGCATGCCCTGGAGCGAGGCGTTGATCAGCACAACTTCGCCAGGGGCCACGCCGCTCACCGAGGGGAAGAAGCGGTTGGTCGGCGGCTGGAAGTCGGGGAAGTTTGCCTTCCAGATGGCGATCACCTCGGCGGGCGTGGCGGCGCAGCCGGCGAGGCGCACGCGGTAGGTCTTCTGCCAGAGCTGGCCGAAGCCCTGGAGCGGCCCAACCACCTGGCGGCCGTCCACGTTCAGGTTCACGGCCTCGGGAGGGAGCCGGCCTACTTGCAAGGCGTCGGCGGGCCGAGCCCAGTTGCCGGCGTCGCGGGGCTGCTTGGTCTCGCTGTCGCTCATCGCTTCACTCCTTCGCTTGTTCGCTTGCTTGGGGGAAGCCTACGGTGTCAGCGTCCGGGGAGCGTTACGGCGAGCGTTACGGGAGTTGGGAGGTGGGAGATAGAGCTCCGGCGGGCCGGCCACAAAAGCCCAGGCGGTCAGCGCCACCAGCAGCAGCCAGGCGGCGCGGGCGAGGGAGAGCCAGGGCTCCACAAGGCGGGTCTCGTTCATCTGCGTTCACCAGGCGAAGCGCCGGGCGGCTACCGGCGGTATCTTCGTTGTGAAGCCGTCGCCGTGTCTGAGCACAGGAGCCAGCGATGCCCTACGACCCGGAGCGCCACCGGCGCCGCTCGATCCGCCTGCGGCGCGCCCCGCCATCCGCCGGTTACGCCGCTGCGATGGCCGCGGCCTCGTTGTCGTGGATGCTGATGGCATCGCTGAGGCGGGTGAGGTCAAGGATCTGCCGGTAGTGATCGCTGAGGCCGAAGGCCAGCAGGCGCTGTCGCACCCGCGGGTTTACTGCTCGAGGGCCACCCGCACCGCCTCGGTGAGCGTCGCCGGGGTGAACGGTTTGCGCAGCACCGTCACCGCCTGGTCAAGGTCC
>DAOUGF010000594.1:0-2862 GCA_034429295.1 Chloroflexaceae bacterium | reverse complement strand
AGGTGGTGCTGGAGGCGGAGGACGCCCAGCCGCTCTCCGCTGGTCGCGCCGGCATCTACACTCGCGCGATGGGCGGCATCCTCTTCGATGATTTTGTCGTCACGACACCTTAAACTCTTTCCCGTGCTTTTAGATCAGCGGGGACGCTCGCCACGTACGCTTGCACCTACCCCCCGCTTGGAGGATCGATAGCCATGTTGCGCACGACGATCGTCGCGCTGTGTAGCTTCGCGATGCTTGCCGCCACGCTCGCGGCGCCCTTTATACCACCAGCCCAGGCCCAAACCGACCCTGGCCTGCGTCTGCTCTCCGAGTTCATCATCCCTGGCTCCCGTGAGGTGAAGTTCCCTCATGTGGCTGCGGCCCGCGGCCAGGTGACAGTGACTGGTAATATCAATCGTCAGTCGGCCGTTGTCTGGACGAAGGCCGCTGCGGCCGAGTCGTTTGGCACGCCCTTCGACCTCGGCCCGGCCGAGGGTCAGCCTGACTACTCTACGACCTCTGTGGCCATTGGCCCCGACGGCTCCACTTGGGTGGCCTGGATCAACCAGCCGGCCCGATCCATCTACCTGCGCCAGCGCAATCCCCAGGGCCAATGGGGCCCGCGCCGCACCGTTGATAGCGGTTCGGCCTTCCCCGTGAATGTCGAGGTCACCGTCGCCTCCAACAACCAGATCTTTGTAGCTTGGCGTGACCCCGACCGGCCGATCCGCTATCGCTTTTCCAGCGACGGCGGCGAGAACTGGTCGAGCCGCCGCGATGTCTCCGATATTCCGGCTTATGGCTCGCCCCTCGATTTGGCCGCCGGCCCCAATGGCCAGGTGGGTGTGACTTTCACCGCCGGCTTCGGCGACAGGCTCCAGATCTTTGTGGGCCTCTGGAATGGCACCAACTTCGTCACCACTCGCGTCACCCCAGGCGGCGCCGACTGGGCCGACTCGACGATCGCCTACCTGCCGAACGGTCGGCCCCTTGTAGCCTGGCGCGGCGTGGCCACCAGCGGCGGCAACGCCGGGGCGTTCTTCGCTGAGCAGCAGCCCGACGGCGGCTGGCCTCGCTCCCGTCTGGTCGGCGGGAAGATCGAGGGCCAGGTGAATATCGATACCGATGAGGCCGGCAACATCCATATGGCCTGGGTTGGCGAGCCCTCCGGCAATCGCACCGTCTTCTACGCCTTTAAGCCGGCCATCGATGCCTTCCGCGGCCCCGTGGCCTCTGGCGACAGCGGCGCCCTCTTTAACTCCCGCGCCGCAGGCGGCATCGCCGATGCCCCCTACGCCCATGTGGTCACCGAGGAGTTCAACGGCGGCCGCCTGGAGACCCGCTACTCCCTCTTCTCCGCCGACGCCGTCTCCTTCGGCGGCCAGCCCGTCGTGAACGATGGCGCGTCTGTCGTGGTCCCCGACGCAAACGGCACGGTGAAGCTCACCTTCCGCAACCTGAGCGGCAATCCGAACCAGGTGCGCTGGCGCTGGGGCGCCCCGCCCACCGATAGCACCAGCGACTCGAACAACTGGCAGAATCTGGCCCCCGAACTGCGCGTCCCCGTGCCTGAGGCCATTCGCAACAGCACCTCCTGCGAGCCGGTACAGCTCTTCACGCAGCTCCGCAACAGCGCCAGCAACACGGTGGAGCCGGAGGCCCGCGCGGTGTCGGTGAACATCGACGCTGTGGTTGAGGCCGACGCCTACGTCGAGAATCCCTTCGCTAGGGGCGTGGCGCAACTCCAGGAGCAGCCCGAGCTCGCGGCCGTCGAGGGCGCCCCAGGCGGCGCGCCTAACTATACCCGCGTGCCTCTCACCTGGCTAAATGTCATCGCCGACAGCGACTGCAACGGCATCGTCTCGGCCGGCATCGGCGCCTCCGCCGACAAGATCGAGCAGACCTTGCTGATCGACAACGACGGCTACCAGGGTCTCGTCACCCTGCCCGATCTCGCCAACCTCAAGCCCGGTCCCGTGCCCTTCGTGGTGCGCGTGGTTGATGGCGCTGGCAACGCTCGCGTCTTCGACCTTGAGATCATCCTCGATGAGACCAAGCCCGTGCTCAACGGCGGCTCGATCAGGGCCGTCCCGTACCCCGGCGGCGACCTGCTCCAGAACTTGATCTTCGAGAATATCGACGTGAGCGATACGCAGTATCCAGGCGGCTACTGGGGCGTCTGGATCACTGATGCCACGGAGCCGGTGGCCGATCCCCTCAACGATCCTGATCTGCGGTGGACGGTGGTGAAGGTTCCGGCCTCTCGGCCCGGCGGCAACTTCGTCATCGAGGGCTGGAGCCTCGCCTCCGGCCTCGACCCCGAGGATCTGGTGCCCGGCGAGGACTACTATATCTACGTCCGCTTCCTCGACGGCGCCGGCAACGCCACCGACGGCTTCATCACGGTGCCGGTTCCCTCCAGCAACGTTGAGCGGCCCAAGACCTATCTGCCGGCGATCCACCGCTAATCGCCCTCTATCAGCCCCATCCCCCTCTTCTGGAACCAGAGGAGGGGGATGTTGCTTTTTCAGTGCTGCTCGTGTGGTATTCTGCGACGTAGTATTTACACCACAAGACCTTTTTCCTACTCGCATAAAGGGTTAAGGCGTAGTACAATGGCCTCTAGTTGGCAATCTTTTTGCCTCTCGGCGGCGTGGCCGCCTCACGAGTGAGGTGTGGTGATGAGGCGTTATGGCCTTCCGACAATCGCGGGCGGCGCGGTCACCCTGGTTATTGCCATTGCGTTGGGGGTGGCGCTATGGCAGGCGCCGCAAGGCGTGGCGCAGGAGCAGCAGCCGCTCCTGGAGTACCCGGAGTATCCGCCCACGCCCACCGTCGGCGCGAACCCCACCGCGCCGGCCACGCTGCAGGGCACACCCC
>DAOUGF010000593.1:0-1629 GCA_034429295.1 Chloroflexaceae bacterium | reverse complement strand
GCTCGGCGACAGTGCCCCGTCGCAACTCCTCGTAGCGCTTGGTGAGGTCGTTCGCTACGGTGATCCGCCTATCACCCAGGAGAGCGAGGATATCGGTGAGGGCGTCGAGGAGGCGATGGGGCGCCTCAAAGCAGACCAGGGTGAGCGACAGGTCGGCCAGCTCGGCTAGGAGCGCGCGCCGGTCGGCGCCACGGCGAGGGAGGAAGCCGACATAGGCGAAGCGTTCTGTTGGCAGGCCCGACGCAACCAGAGCCGCGATGGGCGCGCTCGGGCCCGGCACCGGCGTGAGCGCGACACCGGCCTCGATGCAGGCGTTCACCAGCTCAAAGCCCGGATCGGAGATACCGGGGGTGCCGGCGTCGGAGACGAGGGCAACATCACCCTCGGCGAGAGCGGCGAGGATCTCGTCTAGGCGAGCGAGCTTGTTGTGCTCGTGATACGAGATGCAGGGCGTTGTGATCTGGTAGTGGTCGAGGAGGATGCGGGTGTGGCGCGTGTCCTCGGCCGCGATCAGCCGGACCTCCCGCAGCACGCGCAGGGCACGGAGCGTGATGTCCTCAAGGTTGCCTATGGGCGTGGCAACGAGGTACAGAGTGCCCAAGGGTTTACTGTTGCTTTACAGTATAGCTGCTGATGACGTTGCCCGCAGGATCGACCAGTTCGGCCTGATCGCCCACCTGCCAGATTGACGAGCCCTGGCCCCAGTAAAAATCACCGAGGTCAAGGTCATTCTGGCCCGACGAGCTGAAAACACTGAGGTATTGCCCAGACTCCAGCACATACTGGGGGAAGGTAAAGGCTGGAATATTGCTGCGCGAGGCATTGCGCAGCTGCCATCCCGTGAGCGTGATATCGCGATCCGATAGATTCTCGATCTCGACGTACTCCTCGTCTTCGGGGAAGTCGGGGTCGTACAGGAAGATATCGCTGATCGCGATCTCGTCATCCTGCGCGGCCGGGGTGGGAGTGGCGCTCGGCCCCATCGTCGGCGTAAGGCTAGGGCCGGCGGTCACCGTCGTTGAGGCGGTGGCGGTGGGCCCAGTGGGCGAGACCGTCGGAGTGCGGCTCGTGGCTGTGCCGCGCACCGTGGTGGCGTTGGTGCCGGTAGAGGTGGGCGAGGCGGCGCGGGTGGGGCCGACCTGCGTGGCGGCGTTGGTAGGCGAGGCCGCCGCGGGAGAAGGCACCGGGGAGGGTGTGTTGGTCACGCTCTCCAGCGGGACATCGACATAGCAGGTGAAGCGGGCGACAACAGCGCCACTGGCGCGTATGCGCACCTCGACGGGGTAGCGGCCAGGCCGCTCTTCGGCGCGCAGCGGCAGCCTGAAGACGCCGCTACCATCGGCGAGGCCGCCGCCCACGGGGCGATCCGCGAGGTAGATGAGCAACGCCTCACGAGGGATGGTGCGACCTTCGAGGAAGATCGTCTGCCCGTTCGGGCAGGCGATCGGGGTCGGATCCGCCGCTCGCAGCGGGGCGACAAAGAGCAAAATGCCGCCCAGCATGGCGGCAATGAGTAGTGGAAGGAGTTGTTGGCGAGGGATCAAAGGCCTTCGGGCACCTAGATACCGGCTACGCCGCAGTGCGTGGTACAATCTGGTGGGCGATAGTGGATTTGAACCACTGACCTCC
>DAOUGF010000592.1:0-9627 GCA_034429295.1 Chloroflexaceae bacterium | reverse complement strand
CTCGGCCTACGGCGGCAAGCATACCGGCGAGGCGGCCCTGGAGGCGGCCCGCCTGGCGCGAGCGGCGGGCTGCCCGGTACAGCTGATCTGGACGCGCGAGGAGGAGTTTACCTGGGCGTACTTCCGCCCGGGCGGGGTGATCGACATCCGGGCGGGCGTTCAAGCCGATGGCACGCTGACCTTCTGGGAGTTCCAGAACTATAACAGCGGAATGGCAGGGGCCAGAACGCCATACGAGGTGCCCCACCAGCACATCGCATATCATCCGAGCGTGTCACCGCTGCGCCAGGGCTCGTATCGCGCCCTGGCCGCCACGGCCAACCATTGGGCGCGGGAATCCATGATGGACGAGCTCGCCCACGCGTTGGCGATGGACCCCTACGCGTTTCGCCTCCACAACCTCAAGGATGCACGGATCATCGCCGTGCTCAGGGCCGCCGCCGAGCGATTTGGGTGGGGGCGATCAACTCCGCAGCCCAACCACGGCTACGGCATCGCGTGTGGCACCGAGAAAGGCAGTGTGGTGGCGACCTGCGCCGAGGTCGCCGTTGAGCCCGCTACCCGCGCGCTGCGCGTGGTGCGGGTCGTTCAGGCCTTTGAGTGTGGCGCTATCGTGAACCCGGACGGCCTGCGCAGCCAGATCGAAGGGGCGATCGTGCAGGGGTTGGGCGGGGCGTTGTTCGAGGCCATCGAGTTTGCCGGCGGCAAGATTCTCAACCCGCGCTTCAGCGCCTACCGCGTGCCACGCTTTGCCGACGTGCCGGCCATCGATCTCGTGCTGCTCGACCGCAAGGATCTCCCCTCAGTGGGGGCCGGCGAGACGCCGATCGTCGGCATCGCCCCCGCCATCGCCAACGCCATTCGCCACGCTACCGGCGTTCGCCTTCGCTCCATGCCGATGACGGACCACGGCATCATTAGAGCGGAGGGCGCGTGAGATGTTGATGGGCGAGCGCTGTATGCCGGCCGCGGCTTCGCCTTGGAAGCGACACAAGCAGGTGCGCAGCGCCGCTCGAGGCCGGGCGATGGTAAGATAAGGTCTCGCAGCCTTCAGCAATGACGAGGAACCCATGAAGATCACGGCGATCAAGACGGCCGCGACCCGCGGGCACGGCATGCATCTGTGGGTGAAGATCGAGACCGACGAGGGTATCACGGGGATCGGCGAGTGCGTGCACGGCGGTGTGCAGGCGATCGCGATCATCCACGAGTTGCGGACCAGGCTGATCGGGCGCGACCCCTTCGCGATCGATGCTCTGTTCGAGGAGTTGCGCCGCCGCCACGTCTTCGACGGTGGCTTCGCCGGGGCGCTGATCACGGCCCTCACGGGGATCGAGCTCGCGCTGTGGGACCTGAAGGGCAAAGCGCTGGGCGTGCCGGTCTACGAGCTGCTGGGCGGTAAGTTCCGCGACAGCATTTGGGTCTACGCCGACTGCCAGGTCGAGCCGGCCATGGAGTTCGACGAGATCAAGCGGGTGGTCGAGAATGTGCTGGAGCGGGGCTTCACCGCGCTGAAGATCGACGTGGATCTCGGCGTCTACACCCACGACTACCGGCGCGGCAAGGGCATCCCGAAGGATCGCTTCAACTACACGGCGGACGCTTGGGAGCACGAGCGCATGGTGGCGCTGGTGGAGATGGTGACCACGGCCGCGGGGCAGGACGCCGCGGTGGCAGTGGATGTGCACACGCGCCTGGATGTTGCCAGCGCCATCAGGCTGGCGAAGGACCTAGAGCAGTTCCACCTGCTCTGGCTGGAGGAGCCGGTGCCGCCTGAGAATGTGGCGGCGATGCGGGAGGTGAAGCAGGCTACCAGCACGCCGATCTGCACGGGCGAGAACCTCTACCTGCGCCACGGCTTCCGCGACCTGATCGTGCAGCAGGCCGCCGACATCATCATGCCCGACATCCCGAAGTGCGGCGGGCTCTCGGAGTGCCGCAAGATCGCCAACTTGGCGGAGCTCTACTACATCCCCTTCGCGCCCCACAATGTCTCATCGCCGATCGGGACGATGGCCTCGGCCCACGTCTGCGCGAGTGTGCCGAACTTCCTGGTGCTGGAGTTCCACTGGCTGCACCGCGACTACTGGACCACGATCATCACCGATAACGAGGACATCATCAAGGACGGGAAGATTCAGCTCAGCGACCGCCCCGGCATCGGGCTTGAGCTGAACGAGGAGGTGGCGCGGCAGTACCAGTACCCCGGCACGACGTGGTTTGAGTAGCGGGTGCTGGCGCCTCGCCAGGGAGGTGGGGAGCGTCCCCACACCTCGCCTGTTTTGTCGGGGGGCGCACGCGCGCCCCCCGACACCCCCCGCGCCAGGGGCCTCGCCCCTGGACCCCAAAGCCGGCGCCCGCCAGCGCCGACACGCCATCGCTACATGCCCTTCTGCGCCGAGAGCGGGAGATGCTGTACCAGCTCGGCGCTAGTTACCCGACAGCTTCGCTATCCCCAGGGTTTAGTGGTGGAGGCGAAGCTGCCCGGCAGCGGGCGTGGGGCGAGTACTACCACGCCCGCTCTCGGCGCCGAGGGGCATGTGCCGCCAGGTGTCTCGCCGGGGAAAGGCGTCGGCTTTGGGGGTTTCCAAAGGGGGCGAGGCCCCCTTTGGCGGGGGCGTGGGGGCAAGCGCCCCCACAGAAACGCCTACTGCGCAGGTGGCATTGGTATAGGGCAAGCGCCCCCAGGGAGGTGGGGTGCCACCCGGCGGGGGCGTGGGGGCAAGCGCCCCCACAGAAACGCCCACTGCGCAGGTGGCACTGGTATGGGGCAGCACCCCAAGGGGGAGGCATTGGGGTGGCAGCGCCCCGCTGCAGCGCCGCGCGGGCGCTACAAGCCCTGCGCCTTGCGCCACTCCTCGTACTCGGGGACGGCCTCCTCGGAGAGCGGGTAGTACTTCCGCAGATCGCCGCCCTGGCTGAGCCGCAGCCGGGAAAAGTCCTCCCACTCGGCATGCTCGCTGGCCTTGGCAAGCAGCTGAGGCGCCAGCGCGATCGGCACGACCACCGCGCCGTCGTCGTCGGCCACGATGATGTCGCCAGGCATCACCAGGACGTTGCCGCAGGCGATCGGGACATTCACGGCGAAGGGGACGATGTTCGTCTGGGTGTGGAAGTTGGGCGTGACGCCCCGCAGCCAGAGGCCCAGATCCAGCCCTTTGACGCGGGGGTAGTCGCGGATGCAGCCATCGATGACGACGCCGATCCCGCCCTTGCCCTTGAAATAGGTGAGCATCATCTCGCCGAAGACGCCGCTGGCCATGTCGCCGCGGGCATCAACGACAACGACGTCGCCGGGCTGGGTGTGGTAGAGCACATGGCGGTGCAGCTGCCGCTCGGGGTCCTGGTATTCGGCGTCGCCGTAGAGGTCCTCGCGCTTCGGCATGAACTGCAGGGTCAGGGCAGGGCCGGCGATGGACTTGCCCTTGCTCCAGGCGACCGGCCCCTTCATAAAGGGATCGCGGACGCCGAGTCGGCTCAGCTCGCCGGCGGCGGTGGCTGCGCCGATCGCGGCCAGACCTTCGACCAGCTCCTTTGGCGGGCGTACGATGTCTGGTGTGGTGGTCATGGGTTTCCCTCAGGGGCAAAGGTGGGAGAATGGCCCGATTATACCATCTGCCGGGCCCGATCCGAAGAGCGCGTAGCGCGCCTTGGCCAGCATCGAGGCTCCCCGCGGGCATGCCTGGCCCGCCGCCGCTCAGCGCAACCGGCGGCCTACTCACCGACGATCTGCCGGATCCAGGGGAGATGCTCCTGGTAGTGGCCGAAGGTATTGCCGGCGATGTAGGCGCCCACAGGGTAGCCCTCGTTGCTGGTGAAGGGCGGCACATAGCGCCCGTAGGGCAGCTCAAGCTCCTCGTCGCTGAGGGCGGCCACGGCCTCGCGCACGCGTGCGTCGGCGGCCACGAGGCGGGCGCGGGCCTCGGCGGCGCTGAGGTGGCGCAGGGGCGCGATGATCTGCTCGTTGATGGCGTCGTAGTCGATCTCGCCGGGGCCGGGATCGGCGATGCCCATAGTGGCCCAGCGATCCTCGCGGCGCAGCAGGGCGGCGATGCCGTCGGCCCAGGCGGCGAGGTGGAGCAGGTGGTCGCGGACGTTCCAGCCCGCGGCATCCCTCAGCTCGGTGAGTTGGTGCTCGTCAAGCCTGTCGATCTCGGCCAGGAACTTGTCGAGGCCAACGGCGAGGCGTTGGCGCATCTCGGCGGGGCCGCCGGGCGGCAGTTCTTCGGTGTCACTATTGCTCATGGGTCCTCCGATCGTTCGCCGGCGGTGGCTCGGCTGGTGTATCCCAGAGATGGCAGCCATCGTGGCCGCTCTTACTTCCTCGAGCCAACCGGTGCCGCTGAGCCGCGCCCCCAAGCTCTCAGCTTGAGGGCGCGAGAGCAGGCGCCGGTGTGTGCCAAAGCGATGAAAGCAGCTGTACGGACTACGGGCTACAGACTATGGCTTCTAGCTATCGAGGATGGCGTTCACCTGGCTCAGCTCCTCGGCCGAGAGCGCCCACCCGGCGGCCCGCGCGTTCGCCTCCACCTGCTCCGCGCTGGTCGCCCCTGAGATCACCGAGCTCACGCTCGGCTGGGCCAGTAGCCAGGCGTGGGCCAGATCGCCTATGGTGTGGCCACGCTCGCCGGCCCAGGCGATCAACCGCTCCAGCTTGTCGTAGTACGAGTCGGTCATGTACTTCTGCACGTACGGGCTGGACTCGCCGCGGGAGCCGGCTGGCGCCTTCTCGCCCCGCCGGTACTTGCCGGTGAGGAAGCCGCCGGCCAGCGGGAAGTAGGGCAGGATGCCCACGCCGTGGGCGTTGCAGTAGGGCACCAGCTCCTGCTCGATGCCGCGCTCGAACATGTGGTAGTGGGGCTGGATGGTCACAAAGGGCGTCCAGCCGCGGAACTCGGCCAGCAGGTTGGCCCGCGCCAGCTGCCAGGCTGCATAGTTCGAGGCGCCGATGTAGCGCACCTTGCCTGCGCGCACCAGATCGTCGAGCGCCCGCAGCGTCTCCTCGATCGGCGTGTCCGGGTCGGGGCGGTGCATCTGGTAGAGGTCGATATAGTCGGTCTGCAGGCGGCGCAGGCTGGCCTCGACCCCCTCGATGATGTGGTGGCGGGAAGTGCCATAGTCGTTGGGGCCGTCGCCGGTCTTGTTGAACACCTTGGTCGCCAGGATCACCTGCTGGCGCCGGCCCTTGAGGGCTACGCCGAGGCTCTCTTCGGAGCGGCCCTCCTGGTAGACGTCCGCGGTGTCGAAGAAGTTGATCCCCTGGGCCAGGGCGACGTCAACGATCCGGTTCACTTCCTGCTGATCCACCCTGATCCCGAAGCGGTTGGTGCCAAGCCCGATAGTCGAGACGCGCACACCCGCGCTGCCAAGCTGACGATACTCCACAGGGTCGGTCCTCCTAAAACTGAGCGGGCGCCGCGGCGGCGCCCCTGCTTGCTCTCCTATGCGCCGCTCTTCTTCCGCTCGGCGTTCCGCTTGGTCTCAGCGTCGATAAAGCTGCGGATGGCGGCGGCGAGCGGCACGGCGTCGGTGAACTTGCGACCGTAGTCGAGGTTGAAGGCGTAGTCGAACTCTGGCGGGTTGGCGCCCTGGTTGTGCTGCAGCATCGTCTCCAGCTTGTCCAAGGCCTTGGCGACCTTCGCCTCGGGCGTTGCCGCCGCCTCGTACTCATCCCAGAGGGCCACGATCTCCTCCCTGATCGGCTCAGGCAGCGGCGCCACCAGGGTGAGCAGGTCGGCCCGCTCCTGGGCCGCCTTTGGCGTATCGGCGCGCTGCTCGATCGCGGGGATGTCGCCGTGGATCGCCTCGCCGAGATCGTGGACGATGCAGAGCTTGATCAGCCGCCCGAACTCAACCTCGGGAAAGCCGCGGGCGAAGACCAGGGCCATCAGGCAGAGCCGCCAGGTGTGCGAGGCGGTGCTCTCGCGGTGGCCGCCGGAGGTCCACGAGGTGCGGAACACCTGTTTAAGCCGCTCGGCCTCGCTGAGGAATTGCAAGCAGCCGATGATCTCGTCGGTTTCCATGCTCGTGGCGCAACCTACAATTCGCTCCGATCGTCGTGTCCCGTATGATACCCCAATCCGCCCAGGGTTCGTGCAGCCCACCTCGCGCCGCCTCACCGACGTGACGGCGTGCGGGCGCGGTATACTACCAGCCATCCGCAGCACGTTTGAAGTGAACTGGCTGATGTTTAAGGAGCACCACGATGTCCTATGTGGCGAAGTTGGGCGAGCTGGGCTACACGCTGGAGCCGGTCGAGATGAACACCGGCAAGTTCATGCTTGCCGTCCGCACGGGCAACCTGATCTACACCGCGGGCTCGGTCTCGCGCTTCGGCGGGCGGGAGATCAAGGGCAAGTTGGGCGCCGACCTGACCGTTGAGCAGGGCTACGAGGCCGCGCGGCTCGCCACCCTCGGTGCGCTCAACGCCATCCACTCCCTGGCCGGCAGCCTCGACAACGTGGTGCAGATGGTGAAGGTGCTGGGGATGGTGAATGTGGCCCCCGGCTTCGATAACACGCCGGGCGTGATCCACGGCTGCAGCGACCTGCTGCTGGAGGTGTTCGGCGAGGCGGGACGC
Organism: Chloroflexaceae bacterium; assembly: GCA_034429295.1. Classification (GTDB taxonomy): domain Bacteria; phylum Chloroflexota; class Chloroflexia; order Chloroflexales; family Chloroflexaceae; genus OHK40. Next base: position 3,047 of record DAOUGF010000592.1, on the reverse strand, counting down.
CACGCCCGCAGCGCCGTTGGCATGACCATTCCCTTCAACTACGCCGTCGAGATCGAGCTGATCGCCGAGGTACGCTAGATGGCAGGACGACTCGCAGGCCGCGCGGCCCTGATCACCGGGGCCGCGCGCGGGATTGGTCGCGGCATCGCCCTCTGCCTCGCTGAGGAGGGCGCCGACATCCTGATCGTCGATCTGCCCGGCGCGGACGGCGCGGCGAACTCTGAGGCGCTGGAGACGGCCCGGCTCGTGGCCGAACTGGGCCAGCGGGCCGTCATCCATTACGCCGATGTGACCGAGCCGGCGCAAGTGGCTGCCGCGGTCGCGGCGGCGGTCGAGGCCTTCGGGAAGCTCGATATCGCTGTCGCGAACGCGGCCTTCTCCATCCGTGAGCTGGTGGTGGAGGCGGCCTGGGAGCACGTGGAGCGCACGATCGCGGTGACGCAATTCGGCGTCTTCCATACCTGCCAGGCCGCGGCGCGGCAGCTGGTGGCTCAGGGGCGGGGCGGCAAGATCGTGATCATCGGCTCGATCATGGCCGAGATGGCGCTGCCCGGCAGCTCCGCCTACGAGATGGCCAAGGCTGCTGTGATCCAGCTCGGGCGTGCCCTGGCGAGCGAGCTGGCGCCGTACCGCGTGAATGTGAACGTGGTCAACCCCGGCTACATCGACACGCCGGGCGAGCGCCGCTTCGCCACCGAGGAGCAGATCGCCGGGGCCGGCAAGCTTATCCCCTGGGGCCGCATCGGCACCCCCCGCGACATTGGCCGCGCCGTGGCCTTCCTCGCCAGCGACGACGCCGACTACATCACGGGGAGCACCCTGCGGGTAGATGGCGGCTATATGGTTGGGTTGCGGCTGCCGCCGCCCGCCGATGCAAGCTGATGGTCGCGCTCCTCCAGAGCATGGGGCGGCGCCTGCGCCAGAAGCTCGCCGCGCTGCTCCCGATCCTCCTCGCTGCGGGCGCCCTGTTCCTCCTGCTCTCGCTGATCCTCTACCTCGTCCGGCCCTACCTGCCGGCGGGGTATCAGCGGGCGCTGCAACTGGTGGAGCAGGGCGACCTCATCGAGGCCCGCGACTATCTGCGGGCGGCGATGGAGCGCCAGAGCGGCGGCCCCTACGCCGTCTTTATCGGCCTGCAGGTGGCGCAGGTGCTCTTCGCGCCCATCCCTGGCCAGCTGGTTGGACTGTTGGGCGGCTACCTGTTCGGCTTCTGGCAGGGCATCGCCGTCACCACCGCCGGCCTGGCCCTCGGCTCGGGGATCGCCTTTTTGATCGCCCGGCTCCTGGGGCTCCGCCTTGTCAGCCGGGTGGTGCCTGAGGCCGTCTTCGGCCGCTTCGAGCGGCTGATCAACAGGTCGAGCCCCTGGGACTTCTTCCTGATCTTCCTGCTGCCACTCTTCCCCGACGACGCCGTCTGCTTCATCGCTGGCCTCACGCGCCTGCCGCTCTGGCAGCTGCTCCTGGTGAGCATCGCCGGCCGCACGCCCTGGATGGCCGTCCTCACCTATTTCGGGGCGGGCGCCGCGCAGGACACCCTCTGGACGAGCATCATCCTGGGTGTGATCGTCGTCGCCGGGCTGCTGATCTGGCTCTACAGCGATGAGCTCGAGGCCTGGTTCGAGCGGCTAACTCGCCGCCAGGGCGATAAGGTGACAGAGTAACGGTGACGGCGACAGAGTGACACCCGACGCGGTTCGCCGCCTCGGGCTTGTTTTCGTTGGCGCCGGCTGCCACCGGTGGCACACCGTTTGCGGGCGCCATCTGTATGCCGCCGTTGGTCACCATCACAGCAACGTGGGCAGCATCAGGCGAGGGATGAAGCTCTCGGCTCGTAGCTCGCCCGGCGCGATGATCCCCAACGGCTTGCCGCCCTGGTATGGGTAGGGCGATAGAATACAAGGCCCGTAGCAGGACCGTACGACACTCGCTCCGCGTCCGGGCTACGAAACTTCTGAACTGTGAGGCGTACTGATGACACAACGGCAGGTTCGTCTGACCTTGATCGGCAGCCTGGTAGCGATAGCCGGGGCGCTGTTCATCTTCTTCATTCTCACCGGCTCTCCGCCGGTCAGCACGATCATTACGGGCGTGACGGCCCTGCTCTGCGCCGCGCTGTTCTTCGCCTACTGGCGCGGTTGGGAGCCCGCCTGTAAGCTCGTCACGCTCATCGCCGCAGCCGCTGTGATGGGCGGGATGCCTGCGGATGTGGTCAACATCGCCGCCGTCCTGCCGGCGATCTTCGCGCTGGCCCTGGTCAACTGGCGTTGGGTTGCCGGCGTCGGCATAGCGGTGTTGCTGGTCCTGATGGCCAAGGGCAACTTTCAGGGCATCTACACCAGCTTCACAGTGCTCTGCACCTACCTGCCCACGGTGGGCGCGGCCGTGCTGGGCGGGATGGTCCTCGACGGGCAGCGCCTCGCGGCGCAGCGCAATGCCGAGCAGGCCGAGCAGGCCCGCGCCCTGGCGGAGGCCCGCGCCGAAGAGAACTTCCAGCAGACGAAGCAGCTGAACGAGCAAAACGAGCGCCAGCGCGAGCTGCTGAATCTCGTCTCATCACTGGAGACGCCCGCCGTCAGCATCGCCCCAGCTGTCCTGCTCGCTCCCATCGTGGGCAAGCTCGATGGCGCGCGGGCCGCACAGCTGACCAGCCGGCTGCTTGAGCAGGTCTACGGCCAGCAAGTCCAACTGGTCATCCTCGACATCGCTGGCGTCCCGCAGGTTGACGTGACGGCCACCCGCGCTGTCAGCGAGATTATGCGGGCGCTGCGCCTCCTGGGCTGCGAGGTGGTGCTCACCGGCATCTCGGCGAGCGTCGCGGCCACCCTCGTCGCCGAGGGCACACATCTGAAGGAGATGGCCGTAGCTGCCTCGCCCGAGGCCGCGCTCTCGCGCTACTGGGCGCGGGCGAGCGCAACGGCATAGCCCATCCCGGCTGCGCCAGCTGTGGCCTCAGGGTGTGGCCGCGCCGCTTCCAGATGGCAGGGCAAGCGGCCGGCTACAGATGGTCGGCTTGCCACCGCTGGCGCACAGGCCCGCCCTCCCCGTAG
>DAOUGF010000591.1:0-12743 GCA_034429295.1 Chloroflexaceae bacterium | reverse complement strand
GGCCGAGGCGGATGGCTCTGCCCATCGATGGGTTGGGTACGCCGCCGGGCGGAGGCACGGTACGGCCTTCCTGCTTGGGGGTGGTCCGGAGGGGGCGCTGCCCCCTCCGGCGGGGGTGCAGGGGGCGGAGCCCGCCTGCGGAGGCTCGCACCGCGCAGCTGCCGCCCACCGCGCAGGTGAAACCCGGCGGGGACGGCAGCGCCCCGACCCGTGACGATCAAGCGCCGACCCGCGCTCGCCGGACCAGCGCGGCCAGGCTGAGGAGCGCCACCAGCGCGCCGCCAAGGGCCATGGGCGTGCGGCTGAGGCCGACGGCGACGAGCGCGCAGCTGCCGAGCCCGAGGGTCGGCACGATCGCCCGGCGGTCGAGGCAGCGGCCCCAGAACCCAGCGAGGGCGCCGAGAGGAATGAGGGCGAGCAGCGCACCAGCGATGGCCTGACTGCCCGTCCGCAGCAGCAGGTATGGCGCGTAGAGCAGATAGGCGCCGAGGAAGACGGCGTTGGCTAGTCCCAGCAGCGCGAGCAGGGCCAACAGGTCGCGCCGGCCCGCGAGGTAGCGCAGCCCTGCCGCGGCGTCGGCCCGCAGCGAGCGCAGCGCTGGCGCCTGGCTCTCGGCGAGCGGGAGACGCACCGCGGCCAGCACAGCGGCTGCCACAAGGAAGCTCAGCAGGTCGAGCGCCACCGCCCCGGCAACGCCAAGCGTGGCGAGCACCATGCCAGCGAGCGCCGGCGCCAGCACGCCCGCGAGCGGCCCGACGAGCTGGTACAGCGCGTTCGCCCGCGTCCGCTCGGCTGGGGGCACCAGCCTGGTGAACGACGCTTGGAGCGCGGGTTCCTGCGCGGCGCCGCCCGCCGCCTGCAGCGCCGCGATCACATAGAGGTGCCAGACCACAAATGTGCCCGCCAGCAGGCCGCCAAGCAGCAGCAGGCTTGCCAGGGCCTGCCCAGCATCGGCGGCGAGCAGCAGGCGCATGCGGTCGGCACGGTCGGCGAGTAGACCGGCGGGGCCTGCCAGCAGCAGCCGAGGGAGGGCTGCAGCCAGCGCCGTCAGGGCGAGTGGCGTAGCGTGGCCGCGCTCCGCGAAGAGCCAGAGCGCGACGGCGATGGCGCTCATGCGGCTGCCAAGCAGCGAGAGCGCCTGGCTGACGACCAGAGCGAGAAACACATCCCTACGCTGATTCTGTTCCATAGGCACCTCCACAAGCTTGCGCGAGCCATAGAATCAGCGTGGGCCAGGCATAGCCGCCTGGCCCCGTAGGGATGGCCGAGTATAGCGGCGGCGCCGTCCCTGCGCATCAGCCTTTTTGCAGATAGGCGAGAACGCTCGGGGGAATGGGCAGGGAATCCCCTCACTGTACGGTAGTGCTGTGCGGCGCTTGCCGCGCCTGTCAGCGCCGACCAGACGAGAGGGAGACTAGCATGGAAACGACCCGCGAGGGTGACATATATGCTGAGCCGCTGCGCCTGCTGTGCATCCTGGCCCACCCCGACGACGAGTCCATGGGTTTCGGCGGGATACTCGCCCGCTACGCCGCCGAAGGAGTCGCCACCTACCTGATCACCGCCACCCGGGGCGAGCGGGGCTGGCAGGGGCGGCCCGAGGATGATCCCGGCCCCGAGGCCCTCGCCCGCATCCGCGAGGCCGAACTGCGGGAGGCCGCCGCCGTGCTCGGGCTGCAGCGGGTCCACCTGATGGGCTGCTGCAGGTGGGCCTGAGCTATCGGGAGGCTCTGCTGCTCCTACCGCCCTTGCTGCTGCTCACCGCCCTCTGGACCGCCCTCAGCGCGTACCCACCAGAGCGGGTCAGCGCCACCGGGGCTAGCGGGATCGTCTCGCGGGCGATCCTGCGGCGGCGGATCTTCCTGGCGCTGGTGGCCATCAGCCTCCTCGGCGTGGCGGGCGAGGCCCTCGTGGATTTGTGGGCCGTGATCTACCTGCGCGGGCTCGGCGCCGAAGCCCTGGCCAGCAGCGCGGCCTTCGCCCTCTTCAGCGGCGCGATGGTCGCCGGGCGCCTAGCGAACAGCACGCTGATCGTCCGCTGGGGGGCAGCCGCCGCGATCCGCTGCACGGCCGCAGCCGCCGCCAGCGCGGCGCTGCTGCTGGCTCTGGGCGGGGTGTTGCCCAGCGTGGTGGCGTTCGCGTTGCTCGCCCTCGGCGTGGCCGGAGTGCTTCCTACCGCCTTGAGCGCCGCCCGCGAGCTACTCGCCGACGAGGGCGAGGCTGCTGTCAACGGCATCGTCGCCACCACCTACCTGGGCTTTGTCGTGGGGCCGCCGACGATCGGCTGGCTCGCCGAGCTCTGCGGGCTCCAGCCGGCGCTGCTGATCTTCTTGGCCGTCATCGCCGCCGTGATGTACGGGCTGTCGCGGGAGCTGTAGCGGGCGCTGGCGCGCCCCCCGACACCCCCCGCGCCAGGGGCCTCGCCCCTGGGCCCCAAAGCCGACTGCGTTCCTGAGCGAGACGCCCGGCGGCACATGCCCCTCGGCGCCGAGAGCGGGTATGGCACTACCAGGTCTTCCTGGGCCGGAAGCGCGGGGCGTGGCCGTTGTAGGGGCGGGCCCGCGCACCCACCCTCACGCCCCGCCGAGCCCGTGCGGCCAGCACACCCCAACCGGCGCCCCCGAGAAATTGACACGGACCGAGCCGGTGCGGTATGATCCGCGCAACCAGACGGGCCACAGAAAAAGGAGCGTGTCGATGAGCCAGCCAGCACGCATCCTCGTCGTCGACGACGAGCCCAATATTCGCCTGACTCTCGGGGCCCTGCTCAAGCGCGCCGGTCATACCGTTATGGAGGCGGAGGATGGTGCCGCCGCCGTGGCGCTGCTGGACCTGCACCCCTTTGATCTGCTCCTGGTCGATCTAAAGATGCCGGGCATGGGCGGCATGGAAGTGGTGGCCGCGGCCCGTGCCCGCCAGCCCGATATCGCCATTATCGTGCTCACCGGTCACGGCTCCCTCGACACCGCCATCGAAGGGCTGCACCAGGGCATCTTCGACTATCTGCTGAAGACCACCGCCCCCGCCCAGGTGATCGAGCGGGTCCAGGCCGGGCTCGAGGCCCGCGCTCAGGCCCTGCGCCAGCGCCAACTGCTCGATGTGGTGGGCTCGGCGGTGCAGGAACTGCGAGGCGAGCAGCCGGCCCAGCAGCCCGAGCAGCAGGGCAGCACCCCAGGCGGGCGCTATATCACCCTCGGCGACCTGCAGCTCGACCCGTGGCGCCAGGAGGCGAAGCTCGCCGACCGCCGGCTGCCGCTTACGCCCACCGAGTTCCGCGTGTTGCTCTGCCTCGCCGAGCACGCCGGCACCGCCCTCAGCTATACCCAGTTGGTCCGCGGCGCCCAGGGCTACGACACTACCGAGGATGAGGCCGCCGAGCTGATCAAGCCCCACATCCATCACCTGCGCCAGAAGCTCGAACCCAATGCCAGCGCGCCCCGCTACATCCTCACCGTGCGCGGCAAGGGCTACATGCTCTCCCCAGGCGGCGAGTAGCTTCGCTAGTGCAACTAAGCCGCCCCCGTGGCTTGGGGGCGGCTTAGCTGTGCTCAGCTGGCGAGACAGGACAAAACTACTCCGCGATCGCCGCGATATAGCGCTCCGCGGAGCGGGCCACTGCCGCCTTCGCATCCCGCTCCACCACCCGCTCCCACCAGGCACCGTAGATCCGGTCGTAGCTGTAGGGCGCCACCGCGGCGACGATCCGCCGCACCGCCTTGGCCGGCAGCGGGATCAGGTTCGGGTAGCTGTACATGAAACTGACGTAGCGCCGATCCTGGACCACGTTGATGATGTCGCCGGTGAGCAGGGCGCCCCGCCCCTCCGCCCCCGCCGGCCAGTGGAGCACCTGGGCGCCCTCGAAGTGGCCGCCGCAGCGGATCAGCGTCAGCCCGCCGAAGAGCGGCTGCGTCTCGCCATGCCAGTACTGGATCGCGTCGTCGGGACGCATCACGTAGGGCTGCTCGTCGGCGTGGAGATGGATCGTGGCGCCGAAGGCCCTGGCCCACTCCACCATCGCGCTGTAGTAGTGCGGGTGGGAGATCGCGATCGCCCTGATGCCGCCGAGCTCCCGCACCGCGGCCACCGTCGCCTCGTCCAGCAGGGTGATGCAGTCCCACAGCAAGTTGCCCTCGTCCGTCTGCACCAACAAGGCCCGCTGGCCGATCGCGAAGGCCGGCCTGGTGCCGATCCCGATCAGACCTGGCTCCAGCTGCCTGAACTCATTCTCGCGCTCCCGCTGAAGCTCGGCCATGGTCGTCCACTGCTGGCCGCCGTAGCCGATATACTGCCGCTCGTCCTCGCAGATCGGGCAAGCGGCGGGCGGCTCCTCGCTCGGGGCGAATTGGGTGCCGCAGGTGAAACAGATATAGGGCTCCACAGGCTGCTCCTTCTACATTGAGGGCACAGGGCACCGACCTCATCATAGCACGACCACCGGCGACCAACATGCGGCCCTGCCGCGGTGCGCAGGGCTGATGCAAAGCCAGCGGGATGACACCCCGGCGGGGAGGTGAGCAACTGGCGGCGTATGCCTCGCACCGCGGTCCGGGGCTGCACTACCATCTCCGCGGCAGCGCTAGGCGGGGGGACGTTTGGATCACGAATGACACTAAATTGGGCGAATGACGCGAAACGAAGGCGCGAAACAGGGAAAGGGAAGACGCGAAGCGCGTGGGGCGAGGAACGCATCACCCGCTCTCGGCGCCGAGGGGCATGCAGCGATGGCGTGTCGGCGCTGGCGGATGTCGGCTTCGGGGGTTCCAAGGGGGCAGCCGCCCCCTTGGCGGGGAGCGCGAGGGGCGGAGCCCGCTCGCATCCCCACGCACCGTGCAGGTGGTACTGCTTCGTGGCAGCGCCCCGCCGCCGGGGGCGGCAACGCCCCGCAGGAGGCGTCGGCACGACGCGGGCCGGGCTGCGCTGCCAGGCAGCGCCCCGTGGCCCACAAGCAGATTTGCTATAATGCCCGCGCTAGTGATCCTCCAACGGAGCCAGCCGATGACCGACGGCACGATGATGGACGAGCTGCGCGCGCTGGCGTGGCAGTACGGCGTAGGCAGCTACACCCGCCATATCTTCCTCTGCGCCGAGCAGGGCGACCCGAAATGCTGCACCTATGAAGCGGGCAGCGCCTCCTGGAAATATCTCAAGAAGCGCCTCAAACAGCTCGGCCTCTCCATGGCTGAGGGCGGCGTCTACCGTACCAAAGCCAACTGTCTGCGGATCTGCTCATACGGCCCGATCGCCGTCGTCTACCCCGAGGGAGTCTGGTATCACTCCTGCACCCCTGAGGTGCTCGAGCGGATCATCCAAGAGCACCTGATCGGCGGGCGGGTCGTCGAAGAGTACTGCTTCGCCCGCAACCCGCTAGAAGCGCCGAGTGAGAAGTGATGAATCGGGCTCGCTTCCCTCAGCGATGGAGCACATCGGTGAGAGCTTGAGGGTGCGGTGCAAGCCCTGGTGTGCCAACCTTGCGAAGCAGCACATCCTCGGCGTAGGTTTCGCAAGATTGTTGTAAGAACTTGGTAAGCGCTGGTTCAGCCATGGGCCTTAAGCTCGCGCTGAGATCGGGAGATGGCGGCAGTCGCTATCGTACAATCTTGGCGAGGAGCACCCAATGGCATCGCAAAGCACGAGCCGGCGCATCCCGCCGGTGCTGGTCTGGCTGGCGATCCCCGTCGTGATCGCAGGGCTCGCCTTCGCGTGGTGGACGATCAGCCCGCTCTTCATCAACACTCGTGTGGACGAGGCCTTCCCGACCAGTGCCCCTGCGGCCGCGGCTGGGCAGTCGATGGATGACGAGATGGCTGAAGCTCCGATGGCCGAGGAGGGGATGGCCCAGGAGGCAATGCCGGCAGCCGAGGAGATGGCTGAGGCGCCGATGACCGAGCCCACGGCTGCGCCTGCCGTCGGCGCGATGGGCGAGGAGGCGATGGTTGCGGAGGCGATGGGCGAGGAGATGATGGCCGAGCCCGCCGCCGGCGCGATGGACGAGGAGGCGATGGCCGAGCCCGCCGCCGGCGCGATGGGCCAGGAGGTGATGCCAGAGCCTACGGCCGCGCCCGCAGGGCCGGTTGCGCTCGCCAACGGCAGCTTCACCCAGATCGACGCGCTTCACGGCGCCTCGGGAATCGCTACGATCTATCGGCTGCCCGAGGGCAACCTGGTGTTGCGGCTGGAGGATTTCGATGCCCAGAACGGCCCCGACCTGCGGGTGGGCCTCTCCGGGCACCCTATGCCTCGCAACAACACCGAGCTACATGAGGGCGGCTACGTCGAGCTCGCGGTGCTCAAGGCCAACCAGGGCAATCAGAACTACGATCTCCCGGCCAACCTCGACCCGAGCGCGTTTCGATCCGTTGTGATCTACTGCAAGGCCTTCAGCGTCGTCTTCAGCACGGCCGAGCTGCTTCAGTAGCCTGCACTCGCGCCGGCGCTGCGGCGACCAGGCACCCTCATGCCGAAGCTCCAGCAGCTCTCTATCCCGCTCCTCGCCGTCGCGGCCATCGGGCTGCTGGCGGCGATAGCGGTGTTTGGCGCGTCTGGGATCGCGGGCGGCGAGCTCGCCTTCTATCTCGGCGGGGCCGCGGCTATCTCCCTCGGCCTCACCGTGGCGGCGGCCGCTTGGCTGCGGCGTGGACGGGGGCCGCTCTGGCTTCAGCTGACGATCGCCTCGGCTGTGGGTGTGGTGGTCGCCCTGGTGAATGTGCTGCTCACCGTCCAGGCGATGCTGCTCTCCGCCGCCTACCTGCCCACCCTGGTGCTCCTGCTGCTCTTCGCGGGCATGATCTCCCTGGCCCTGGGGGTGAGCCTGGCGGCCACGATCGGCCGCCGGGTGAGCGCGCTGAACGACGGGGCGCGGGCGATCGCCGGCGGCGACCTGGCGGCTCGCGTTGAGGTACGGGGCAGCGACGAGCTCGCCGGCCTCGCCGCCGAGTTCAACCGGATGGCGGGCCAGCTTGCCGCGGGCGCCAGCGAGCGGGAGCGCCAGGAGGCGGCGCGCCGCGAGCTTATGGTCGCCGTGAGCCATGATCTGCGCACGCCTCTGGCCTCGCTGCGGGCCCTCACCGATGCCCTCGCCGATGGGCTGGTGGACGACCCGGCCACTACTGCCCGCTATCTCGCCACCATGCGCGGTCAGATCGACCATCTTAGCGGGCTGATCGACGACCTCTTTGAGCTCGCCCAGCTCGATGCTGGCGCCCTGGTCCTTGAGCGCATGCCGGTGAGCCCGGCCGATCTGGTGAGTGACACGTTGAATGGGCTGCGCCCCCAGGCGGAGGCGGCCGGCGTCACTCTCACTGGCAAGGCCGCAGAGCAGTTGCCCGAGGCCCTCGCCGACCCGCAGAAGCTCGAGCGGGTGCTCTACAATCTGGTCGCCAACGCCATCCGCCACACGCCGGCCGGGGGCGAGGTGGAGATCACGGCGACGACTGAAGGGAGCGGGAGCACGGCGGCCGGTGGTCCATCGTCGGTGCTCTTCTCCGTGCGCGATACTGGCTCCGGCATCACCGCCGAGGATCTGCCGCGGGTGTTCGAGCGCTTCTACCGGGGTGAGAAGTCGCGCTCACGGGCTACCGGAGGCGCCGGGCTCGGCCTCGCGATCGCCCGCGGCATCGTCGAGGCCCACGGCGGCCGCATCTGGATCGAGAGCGAGCCCGGCCGCGGCACCATCGTGCGCTTCACCATCCCTAGCGTGTGATGTGCGCCCGCTGCCGCTCGCTGGGGAGCGGGGGTATTATTACCGAACTCTTTACTCCCCGCTCCCCACGCTCACTGAAAAACCGCCAGGATCGCCGAGAGTGTCAGCAGGCTGAGGAGTGATGTCACGATCACTGTGGCGACCACCAGGCTCGGCCGGCTGTCGAACTCCAGCGCGATGATCGTCGAGTTGACCGCCGCGGGCATCCCGGCCAGCATCACCCCGACCGCGAGGCTGAGCTGGTCCATCCCCAGGGCCAGCCCGAGGCCGTAAGCCACCAGGGGCGAGACCACCAGCCGCAGCAGCGCGGTCAACGCCAGCAGTCGCGGCTCCTCCCGCGTCACCCCGCCGGCGAGCTGCACCCCCAGCACGATCAGCATCATTGGCAGCGAGGCCTCGCCCAGCAGCGAGAGCGCCCGGAAGCCGCCAAGCAGCGGCCCCGTCTGGGCCGCCGGGTCGAAGCCGGTGCTCCGCACGAGCAGCGCCGCGATGGTGGCGTAGACCTGGGGCATGCGCAGCGTCCGGATCAGCACCTCGCGCGCCAGCCCACGCTTGGCCCGCGCGTTCCCCGCCGCGGCCACCGCTACGCCGAGCGTCTGCGCGAGCACTGATTGGGCCACGAAGTAAAAGAGCGCCTGGGTAAAGCCCTCCTCGCCGAAGGCGAAGCGCGCCGCCGGCAGCCCGTAGTTGCCCGAGTTCATGAACATGCTCACCAGTAGCACGGCGCTCAGGTTCCCGCCGCGCACTCCGAGGGGTACGGCCACGCTCGTCGCCACCGCCCCCATCACCAACGCGACGCCCACCGCCAGGGTGAGCATGTGCAGCGCGTTCGGGCCGCTCAGGTCCGCTGCGGTCAGGGAGGTGAAGATCAGGGCAGGGTTCATCCCGTAGATCACTACCCGGTTCAGGGTCCTCTGGTCCAGCGGCATGCGCCAGCGCAGGGTGTAGCCCACCAGCGCCACCAGGGCCACCGGCAGCAACACCTCGAGAAAGACTGTTAGCACGAAGGCTCCTCGCTCGAAACGGCTCGCCCCTATAATACACGGGCCGGCTGGCCGCCCCTTGCCGGCAGCGTCACTGCGATCCGTCAGGGCGGGGCTGGGAGGCCGGCCCTTCGCGGGCGTCTCTCACACATCACCGTGACATCATCGTCAATGGATCCCAGGCGCCGCCTCCTGATCGCCCTCGCGGTCGCGCTCATCAGCGCGGCTGCCTGCTACGCCCGCCTCGCCTCGGCCGGGATCGTCGCCGCCGACTTCACCTTCCCCTGGCGCGGGGCTCGCTTCCTGCTCGCCGGCGAGAATCCCTACGCCCTGGTGCGCCCGGAGGGGCCGTACCCGTTCAACGACGGGCTTTACTACCCGCTGCCCGGGCTGCTCCTCGTGATCCCCTTTGCGCCGCTGCCTGGCAGTCTGGCAGGTGCGCTCTTCGTCGGACTCTCAGCCGGGGCTCTGGCCTACGGCCTGCTCCGCGAAGGCGCCCACCGGCTGCTCGTCTTTGCAAGCGCGCCCTACCTCTATGCGCTGATCACCTGCCAGTGGGCCCCGCTGATCGCCGCGGCCGCCCTGCTGCCGAACCTGGCCCCCGTGCTGCTCGCCAAGCCCAACCTTGGTCTCCCTGTGCTCGTGGCCTACGGCACCCGCCGCCATCTCCTGCTCTGCGCGGCCCTGCTGCTGATCAGCTTCGCCGTCTGGCCCGCCTGGCCAGCCGCCTGGCTCGCTGCCATCCCGCAGCACCTCAACTACACCCCGCTGCTCACCTGGTGGGGCCCGCTCCTGCTGCTGACCCTCTGGCGCTGGCGCGCGCCTACCGCGCGTCTGCTCCTGGCGATGGCTCTCATGCCCCAGCGCCTGCTCTACGACCAGGTGGCCCTCTGGCTCATCCCCGCCACGCCCCGTCAGAGCCTCGCCCTCACCGCGGCCAGCTGGCTCGGCCTGCTCCTCGGCCTGCTCAGCGGCGAGGGGCGTTGGGCCCTCGCCTGCGCCTACCTCCCCGCCCTCGCCATCGTGCTTCTCCAGGGCCGATCTCCCTCGGAGGAACCACAGAAATCTTTCGGTAGCCCGTAGGACCGAAGCTTTCGCCCAGGTCGTGCGTGTGGTACGGGCGCAGTCCGGGGCAAATGCTTCGGCCGTACGTTCCGAGCGACAGATGTGGTTCTATTTAGCGGCACAGAGTAGGGGCGGCCCATCGTGGTCGCCCTCAGGCTTGGTGGCGTAATGGCGGCCCATCGTGGCCATCCTCCCTCGGATGTCCCTCCGGATATGCCACCGGGCTGCGATCAGTAAATGTGGTGCAATTGAGATGGGACCATCTTCCCAGCGCGATCTACTCCCCTCTGTAATGGGCCTGGGCTACAATATTTGCACCCTGTGCGAGCGACGGCCGCCCTGTAGAGCGCTCATTCGCGTACAATAGCGCCAGGAACAACAAGTGATGCCTGTGCTGGAGCTACCAATGAGCCAATATGCCGTCGCCGCCGATCAGCTTGCTGCCGACCGGGCAGGCGCCGCATCCGCGCCCTATGTCTCCGTCGTTGTGCCGATCTACAACGAGGAGGAGAGCATCCCCCACCTCTACGAGCGGCTCACCGCCGCTCTCGGCGCGCTAGGCCGGCCGTATGAGATCATCGCTGTGGACGACGGCTCCCGCGACCGCAGCTTCGCCCTGCTCCGCGAGCTCGCCGCCGACGATGAGCGCCTGCGCGTGGTGCGCTTCCGCCGCAACTTCGGCCAGACGGCCGGCTTCGCCGCCGGCTTCGACCGCGCCCGCGGCGAGTGGATCGTCACCATCGACGCCGACCTCCAGAACGACCCGAACGACATCCCCGCCATGCTCGCCAAGGCCGAGACGGGCTTCGACGTGGTGAGCGGCTGGCGCGCCCGCCGCAAGGACCCCTTCATCAACCGGCGCCTCCCCTCGATCATCGCCAACCGTATGATCTCCTGGGTCACCGGCGTCCATCTCCACGACTACGGCTGTTCGCTCAAGGTCTACCGGGCCGAGGTGGTGAAGAATATCAGCCTCTACGGCGAACTGCACCGTTTCATCCCGGCGATCGCCTCCTGGCAGGGCGTGGCCGTCACCGAGATGCCGGTCAACCACGCGCCTCGCCAGTACGGCAAGTCGAAGTACGGCATCGGCCGCACCACCCGCGTGCTGCTCGACCTGCTCACGGTCCGCTTTTTGCTCTCCTACTCGACGCGGCCCATCCAGCTGTTCGGCTCGATCGGCCTTGCCAGCCTGATCCTCGGCGGGGCGTTGCTGACCTACCTCGGCATCTACATCCGCCTGATCCTCGGGCAGTCGATCGGCGACAGGCCGCTGCTGCTGCTCGGGGTGCTGATGGTGCTGATCGGCGTGCAGTTCCTCGGCATGGGGTTGCTCGGCGAGCTGATCACCAGGGTCTACTACGAGGGCCGCAACCGGCCGATTTACGTCGTCCGCGAAGAGCTTAACCAGGAATAAAGCCCATGCGGGTGATGATGCTCAACTACGAGTACCCGCCGATCGGTGGCGGGGCGGCCCCGATCACTAGGGCGCTCTCTGAGCAGCTCGCTATCAACGGCCACTGCGTCGATGTGGTCACCATGGGCTACGGTAAGCTACCCTTCGAGGAGGAGATGGTCCCCGGCCATCTGCAGGTTTTCCGCGTGCCGGCCCTGCGCCGCTCACCTGTGCGCGCCGTCACTGTCGAGATGGCCAGCTACATCGCGTCGGCCTTCCCTGTGGCCTTGGCTCTGGCCGCCCGGCGGCGCTACGACCTGATCCACGCCCACTTCCTGATGCCCACGGGCGTGCTCGCCAGCGCCGTGAAGCGGATCACCGGGCTGCCTTTGGTCGTCACCATCCACGGCTCCGACGTGCCCGGCTATAACCCGGACCGCTTCAAGCGCGGCCATAAGCTGCTCAACCCGGTTTGGAAGGCGGTGGTGCGGAACGCCGATGCGATCATCTCGCCGTCGGCCTATCTGCGGAACCTGCTGCAGCAGGGGCTCCCGACGCCGGTCTCGCTCATCCCGTACGGCTTCAACGCGCCGGCGCCCAGCGGTGTGGCGCGGCGCAAGCGCATTCTCTTCGCCAGCAGGCTCTTCCCCCGCAAGGGCGCCCAGTTCCTGCTCGACGCCCTGATCGGCCTCGACCTGACGGGTTGGGAGGTGGTGATCGCCGGCGACGGCCCGATGCTGGAGCCGCTCAAGGAGCAGGCCAGGCGCCTCGGGCTCGACGTGCAATTCCCTGGCTTCGTGAAGGGTCGGGCCCTCCAGGATCTCTACGCCTCGAGCGCGATCTTCGTCTTCCCCTCGCTCCACGACAACTTCCCGGTGGTGCTGCTGGAGGCGCTCAGCCACGGCTGCGCCATCATCACCAACAACTGCACCGGCATGCCCGAAGTGGTCGGCGAGGCCGGGCTGTTGGTGAAGCCTCACGATGTGTCCGGTCTGCGCGCCGCGATCGCCCGCCTCATGGGCGACCCCGAGTTGCGCGACGACTTGGGCCGCCGCGCTCGCCGCCGCGTGGCCGAGCTCTCCTGGGAGCGGGTGCTCGAGCAGCACCTCGAGCTGTACGGACGCGTGCTTGGCATGAGCGCCCACCCGTATGGCGCCTCGCCCGGCACCGTCCGGCCCCCCCGATGAGCGCCGCCTCCGTTGTCCATATCATTGATCATATGGGCTTGGGCGGCGCCCAGCGGCTTCTTGCGGATATCGCCCCGCGCCAGGCTCAGCGCGGCCGCCCGGTTGCTGTGGTCGTGCTGCGGGGGCCCACGCCGCTCAGCCAAGTCCTCGCAGCCAACGGCGTGGCCGTGTACCACCTCGGCCTGCACAAGTGGGACCCTCGGCAGGCTACTTCGCTGTACTCACTACTACGGTCGCTGCGTCCTGCGGTTGTGCATACTCACCTCACTCTCTCTAACCTCCTTGGCCGCATAGCTGCTGCCATGGCTGGGGTAGAGCACGTGGTGATACACGATCACGAGGCGAGCATTGAGATCTACACGAATCCTGCGCCGCTACTTGCTGTCCGTCGGCTCGTTGAAACACGCCTCCCG